>JAKONL010000467.1 GCA_022701965.1 Burkholderiaceae bacterium
CCAGTTGTTGTCGCTCGAGCCGGTGAGGAACCACAGCAGCTCCTGGATGATGGAGCGCAGGTGGACCTTCTTGGTCGTCACCAGCGGGAAGCCCTCGTTCAGGTCGAAGCGCATCTGGTAGCCGAAGACGCTCTTCGTGCCCGTGCCGGTACGGTCGGCCTTGTGCACGCCGGTCGTCTCGACGTGGCGCATGAAGTCCTCGTACTGGGAACGCACGGGGCGGTCGGTCGTCGTCATCGTCGTCATTTCGCCGCGTCCGCCGTCTCGGCTGCCGTACGCAGCACGCGGCCCGGGTTCATGATGTTCTGCGGGTCGAGCCCCTGCTTGATGGCGCGCATCATGCCCAGCGCCACCGGCGACTTGTGCTTCTCCAGCTTGTGGACCTTGAGCCCGCCGATGCCGTGCTCGGCCGAAAACGAGCCGCCGAACTTCTCGACCGCGTCGTAGACGAGCGTGTTGACGCGCTCCTCCTCGGCCCGCAGGAACGCCTTCGCGTCGCCCTCGGCAGGCGCCTGCACGTTGTAGTGCAGGTTGCCGTCGCCGAGGTGGCCGAAGTTCACCAGGCGCACGCCGGGCACCTCGCGCCGCAGCATCTCGTCGGTCTCGGCGACAAAGGCCGGGATGCGCGAGACGGCGATCGAGATGTCGTGCTTGATGTTGAGCCCTTCCTCGGCCTGGGCCAGCGGGATGCTCTCGCGTACGTGCCAGAGTGCCCGCGCCTGCGCGATGTTCTCCGCCACCACGGCGTCGGTGACACAGCCGTTCTCGAAGGCGGTCTCGAGCAGGGCCTCGAAGCGCGCGCGCGCGTGGTCCTCGGACTCGCTGTCGGAGTTCTCGAGCAGCACGCACCAGGGCGCGCCGTCGTCCTCCAGGAAGGGCACGCGCAGCTGCGGCATGTGCTTGCCGACCAGGCCGAGCGCGAACTTGCCCATCACCTCGAAGCCGGTCAGGCCGGCGCCGAGCTGGCCGTGCGCCATGCCCAGCAGCGTGACCGCATGGTCGAGCGAGGGCACGGCCGCCCAGGCGGTCAGCCGCGCGGCCGGCTGCGGATAGAGCTTCATGGTGGCCGCGGTGATCACGCCGAGCGTGCCCTCGCTGCCGATCAGGAGGTCGCGCAGGTCGTAGCCGGTGTTGTCCTTGCGCAGGCCGCTGGTGCCGTCCCAGATCTCGCCCTGCGGCGTGACGATCTCCAGGCCCAGGCACAGTTCGCGCGCGTTGCCGTAGCGCACCACCTGCGTGCCGCCGGCGTTGGTCGCGAGGTTGCCGCCGATGGTGCAGCTGCCTTCGGCCGCCAGGCTCAGCGGAAACAGGAACCCCGCTTTCTCGGCCGTCTCCTGCAGCGTCTGCAGGATGCAGCCGGCCTCGACCGTCACGGTGAGGTTGGCCGCGTCGATGGCGCGCACGGCGTTCATGCGCTGCAGGCTCAGCACGATCTGGGTGCCGCTCTCGTCCGGCGTCGAGCCGACCGCGAGGCCGGTGTTGCCGCCCTGGGGCACGAGCGGCGTGCCGGCCGCGGCGCAGGCCCGCACCACGTCGGCGACCTGCCGCGTCGTGGCCGGCCGCACCACCGCGAGCGCCTTGCCGCGCAGGCGCCCGCGCCATTCCCGTTCCCAGGCGCTCAGGTCGCCTTCGGTCAGCACGTGGGATGCGCCGACGGCGGCGCGCAGTTGGTCGAGAAGGACGTTGTGGTCGGTCATGTCGGAATTCCGTTGTCGGTCGGACGAGGCGCTCGCAGCCGCAGCCGCACGTGCAGCGCGCAGGCGACGAAGAGCGAGAGGCACAGCACGATCTCGATGCCGGCCAGCGCCCGGCTCAGCGGCAGCACGTCGCTCCAGGCGCGCACCACGCCCTCGGTGAAATAGACCCAGATCATCAGGCTGACCCAGCGGTACGTGTACATGCGGTTCTTGAGCAACCCTGCCAGCGGCACGACCAGCGGCAGCACCTTCAGCGCCAGCCAGGACCCCTCGGGCCGCAGCGGCGCCAGCCACATCTCCCAGGCCAGCCCGAGGGCGATCAGCCCGACGAGACTGCCCACCGCCAGCCAGCGCGTGGCGGCCACCGATGTCGGAGAGTAAGGGGAGGTATTTGCGTTCATCGGGGACACCGCGGATCTGGCTTTGCCAGTCCGCCAGTGTCGCCCCCGGCAGGGGGAAGGCGCTGCGACACGAAGTGCGCAAGCCTGGGGGCGAGCCTTCTATGATACCGGCGATGAAACGCCGGCCCTCCTGGGGAGACTTCTCCCACTTTCCCTGGCGCAACACCGCCGTCGTGCTCGGCCGCCGCTTCAGGGAGGACCGCCTCGGCCTCACGGCCAGCAGCCTGACCTTCACGACCACCATCGCGATGGTGCCGTTCTTCACCGTCGCGCTGGCGCTGTTCACGGTATTCCCGATGTTCGCCACCATGCAGGACCGCCTGCAGCGCTGGCTGATCGACAGCCTCATACCCGACAACATCGCCCGCCAGGTGCTCGGCTACCTCACCCAGTTCGCCAGCAAGGCCAGCGGCCTGGGCGTCGCCGGGCTGGGCGTGCTCCTGGTCACGGCGATCGCCCTGATCCTCACGATGGACAAGACGCTCAACAACATCTGGCGCGTCCGCACGCCGCGCCCGCTGGCGCAGCGCGTGTTCATCTACTGGGCCGCCATCACGCTCGGTCCGCCGCTGCTGGCGGTGAGCCTGAGCACGACGTCGTACGTGTTCTCGGCCTCGCGCGGCGCCGTCGGCGAGGGCGAGGGCGACGGAATGCTGCTGAAGATGGTGTTCGACACCTTCGAATTCGTGCTGCTGGCCGCCGGCATGGCCGCGCTCTACCGCTTCGTGCCCAACACCGCGGTCAAATGGGCGCACGCCTTCGCCGGCGGCCTGTTCGTGGCCGCCGCCATCGAGATCGGCAAGCGCGTGCTGGGCTACTACCTGAGCCTGGTGCCGACCTATTCGGTCCTCTACGGCGCCTTCGCGACGGTGCCGATCCTGCTGGTGTGGATCTACGTGGCCTGGGTGATCGTGCTGCTCGGCGCGGTGATCGCCGCGTACCTGCCGAGCCTGGTGGCCGGCGTGCCCCGGCGCGGAGACACGCCGGGGTGGTCGTTCCTGCTGGCGGTCGAGGTCCTGCAGGAACTGTATCGCGCGCGTGCCGGCGCCCACAAGGGCCTGCGAGCGGAAGTGATGGCGCACGACCTGCGCGTGGACGCGCTACAGCTCGTTCCGGTGCTCGACACGCTGGTCGCCCTCGACTGGATCGCGCCCATCGCCGACCCGCTGGAGCGCGCCGATGCCGACCATCGCTACGTGCTGCTCGTCGATCCGGCGTCGACTTCGCTGTCGCCCCTGATGATCGAACTGCTGCTGCCGTACACCGAGCCCTTGGCGCCGGTCTGGCAGCGCCGGCCGCTCGCGCAGCTCACGCTGCAGGACGCGTTGCCCGTCGCGGCACCCGCGAAAGGGGGTTTCTGAATGCCACGCACCGACCCTGTCGAGTCACTGTGGGTCGTCTGCCTGTGCGCCGAATGGTGCGGTGCCTGCCGGGAGTACCGCCCGCTCTTCGCCGCCGTCGAACGCGCGCATCCCGAACTGCGCTTCGCCTGGGTCGACATCGAGGACCACGCCGATCTGGCGGACGACTTCGACGTCGAGACGTTTCCGACGATCCTGGTCGCAGGAGCGGACGGCACGCGTTTCATCGGGCCGCTGCTGCCGCATGCGGAGACGCTGTCGCGGATGCTGTCCGCGTTGCAGCCGGCGCAGAGCTCGGCATCGCACGTCGCGGAATTGCTTTCTGCGGTGTCCGCCACGCCGGATCGTTTCGAGGTCTGAGAGGCAGGCTGATTCGGCGGAGGCTCAGGGCTCAGGGCTCAGGGGCAGGCCCGCCGCCCCAGGCCG
>JAKONL010000081.1 GCA_022701965.1 Burkholderiaceae bacterium
CATCGACGCCAACGGCATCGTCAACGTCAGCGCCAAGGACAAGGGCACCGGCAAGGCGCAGCAGATCAAGATCCAGGCGTCGGGCGGTCTGTCGGACGCCGACATCGACAAGATGGTCCGCGACGCAGAGTCGTTCGCCGAGGAGGACAAGAAGCGCCGAGCGGCCGCCGAGGCGAAGAACAACGCCGAATCGCTGATCCACACCACCGAGCGTCAGCTCGCCGACAACGGCGACAAGGTCGACGAATCGCTCAAGGGCGAGATCCAGTCGGCGGTCGACGCGGCCAAGGCGGCGGTCGAGGGCGGCGACCCGGAGCAGATGAACGAGAAGAGCCAGGCGCTGGCGCAGGTCGCGATGAAGCTCGGTCAGGCGATCTACGAGAAGCAGCAGCAGGCCGATGCCGCGCCGCAGGGCGAGGCGGGTGCCGAAGAGGCCAAGAAGGACGACGTGGTCGACGCCGAATTCTCGGAAGTCGACGAGCAGAAGTAATGAAACGCCCTCCCTCTCCCCTGCGGGGAGAGGGTCGGGGTGAGGGGTAGTGAGGTAGGGTGGTCATGCAACAAGCGACAGCGTGCGTGGCCGCCCCTCACCCAACCCTCTCCCCAGTGGGGAGAGGGCGAGAAGTGCCAGCATGACCGAAATCGACTATTACGAGCTGCTCGAATGCGAGCGCACCGCCGATGCGGCGACGATCAAATCGTCGTACCGCAAGCTCGCGATGAAGTACCACCCCGACAAGAACGCCGGGTGCAAGGACTCCGAGGCCAAGTTCAAGGCGGTCAGCGAGGCCTATGACTGCCTCAAGGACCCGCAGAAGCGCGCGGCCTATGATCGCTTCGGCCATGCCGCGTTCCGCAACGGCGGTGGCGGCGGACAGCAATCGCAGGATTTCGGCGGCTTCTCCGATATTTTCGAGAGCGTGTTCGGCGAGTTCATGGGCGGGCAGCGCGGTGGCGGGCGGCAGCAGACGCGCCGCGGCGCCGACCTGCGCTACGACATGGAAATCACGCTCGAGGAGGCGTTCCACGGCAAGGAGACGGAGATCACCGTCGACATCTCCGCGCCGTGCGACACCTGCCACGGCACCGGATCGAAGCCCGGCACGCACGCGCACACCTGCCAGCATTGCCACGGCCACGGCAAGGTGCGCGCACAGCAGGGCTTTTTCGTCGTCGAGCGCGCCTGTCCGCTGTGCCACGGCTCGGGGCAGGTCATCACCGATCCGTGCGCCGACTGCCGTGGCGAGGGGCGTGTCGAAAAGACCAAGACGCTTGCCGTCTCGGTCCCGCCCGGCGTCGATGAGGGCACGCGCGTCCGGCTGACCGGCGAGGGCGAGGCGGGCGCGCGCGGCGCGCCGCCGGGCGATCTGTACATCTTCCTCCACGTCAAGCGGCATGCGCTGTTCGAGCGCGAGGGAACGACGCTGTTCGCGCGCGCGCCGATCAGCTTCACCACCGCTGCGCTGGGCGGGACGATGTCGATCCCCGGGCTCGACGGCAAGCGCCACGAGGTGAAGATCCCGGCCGGCATCCAGTCGGGCAAGCAGCTCCGCCAGCGCGGCGCGGGGATGCCGGTGCTGCAGGGCCGCGGTCACGGCGATCTGGTCATCCAGAGCGACGTCGAGACGCCGACCAAGCTCAGCACGCGCCAGCGCGCCTTGCTGGAGGAGTTCCGCGAAACCGAGACCGGTGAGGAATGCCCGCAGAGCCAGGGCTTCTTCTCGCGGCTCAAGAATGTCATTGCGGGCGAATGACCGAGTCTGAAGAAAACGCGCTCCCGGAGTCCAACGCGCCAGCGTCTCAACATTCGCAACATTCGCCCGGGGAAACCGTGGCGCAACATTGCGGCCTCGTTGCGGTGGTCGGCGCGCCGAACGCTGGAAAGTCGACGCTGGTCAATGCCTTGGTCGGGCAGAAGGTCGCGATCGTCAGCCCCAAGGCGCAGACGACGCGCACCCGGCTGATGGGCGTGGCGATCGAGGGCGACACGCAGCTGCTGCTGGTCGACACCCCCGGCATCTTCGAGCCGAAGCGCCGCTTCGACCGGGCGATGGTGTCGGCGGCGTGGGGTGGCACCGAGGGCGCGGACGTGATCGCGCTGGTCGTCGATGGCAAGGGCGGGCTCGGCCCCAAGGTGACCGAGATCGCCGAGGCGCTGAAGGGTCGGCCCGAGCCGATCTATCTCGTGCTCAATAAGGTCGATCTCGCCGACAAGCCCAAATTGCTGCTTCACGCCGAGAAGCTCAACGCGTTGCTGCCGTTCGCGGAGACGTTCTTCATCTCCGCGCAGACCGGTGACGGCGTCGCGCATTTCAAGCGCGAGCTGGCCAAGGCGCTGCCCGCCGCGCCGTGGCACTATCCCGAGGATCACGTCTCCGACGCGACCGAGCGCGCGATGGCCGCCGAGGTGACGCGCGAGCAATTGTACCTGCAACTCCACGCCGAGCTGCCCTATGCCAGCGTCGTCGAGACAGAGAAGTTCACCGATCGCCCGGACGGCTCAACCGAAATTCACCAGCAGATCATGGTCGAGCGCACGTCGCAGCGCGCGATCGTACTCGGCAAGGGCGGCGCGCGGATCAGGGAAATCGGCGCGCGCGCCCGCGCCGAACTGGCAGTGCTGCTCGACCGCCCGGTGCATCTGTACCTGCATGTGAAGGTCAAGC
>JAKONL010000089.1 GCA_022701965.1 Burkholderiaceae bacterium
CCGAGCGCGACCAGCGCCGTGGCCGTCTCGACGCCGACGCCGGCCTCGCGCATGACGATCTCGGTCTCTTCCTCGGTGCCGGGATAGGCGAACTCCATGCCGCAGAAGCGTTGCCGCGTCGACGCCTTCAGGCTGCGCGTGCCGCCGGGGTTGTACGACACGACCAGCGCGAAGTCCGCATGCGCATGCACGAGCTCGCCGTTGCGCTCCAGCGGCAGCATGCGGCGCGTGTCGGTCAGCGGGTGGATGACCACGGCCGTGTCGGCGCGCGCCTCCACGATCTCGTCGAGATAGCAGATCGCGCCGTGTCGCGCGGCGAGCGTGAGCGGGCCGTCCTGCCAGCGCGTGCCGCCGGCGTCCAGCAGCCAGCGGCCGACCAGGTCGCCGGCCGTGGTGTCGTCGTTGCAGGCGACGGTGACCAGCGGCTTGCCGAGGCGCCACGCCATGTGTTCGACGAAGCGCGTCTTGCCGCAGCCGGTCGGCCCCTTGAGCAGCAGCGGCAGCCGCTGCGACCACGCGGCCTCGAAGCGCTCGCACTCGTCGCCGAGCGGTCGGTAGTAGGGCTCGGCGGCGATGCGCCAGGCCGCGAGCGCATCGGGCGTCACTTGTGCTGGCCGACCGTGTCTTCGTTCGGGATGCCGTCCATCGGCGCCTCGGCGGTGCCCACCGTGGTGCGCGTGAACGACTCCACCCTCTCGCGCGTGCCCTGCGGGTCGGCGACCCATTTGGCGTAGAAGTCGAACGGGCAGTCGGCCACGCCCTTGTCGCCCTCGCGCGAATTGATCATTCCGGTATAGCCGCGGTGCACCAGCTTGAACAGGTGGTTCTCCGACTGGCCGTTCTTGCGGAAGTCGCGGATCAGCGACTTGCTCAGCGCCGCGTACTGGATGCCCATCTCCTCGGTGCCGCACTCGCCGAGGGTGCGGCCGTCGAAGCCGATCAGCGCCGAGTGGCCGAAGTACGAGTACACGCCGTCGAAACCGGCCGCGTTGGCCACCGCGACGTAGGTGTTGTTGGCGAAGGCCATCGCCTTGCTGATGAGGATCTGCTGCTCCTTGGCGGGATACATGTAGCCCTGGCAACGGATGATCAGCTCGGCGCCCTTCATCGCGCAGTCGCGCCAGATCTCGGGATAGTTGCCGTCGTCGCAGATGATCAGGCTGATCTTCATGCCCTTCGGCCCTTCGCTCACGTAGGTGCAGTTGCCCGGGTACCAGCCCTCGATCGGTACCCACGGCATGATCTTGCGGTACTTCTGGACGATCTCGCCCTGGTCGTTCATGAGGATGAGCGTGTTGTAGGGGGCCTTCTCCGGGTGCTCCTCGTGGCGCTCGCCGGTCAGCGAGAACACGCCCCACACCTTCGCCTTGCGGCAGGCCTCGGCGAAGATTTCGGTCTCGGCGCCGGGAATGGTCGCCGCGTTCTCGTACATCTCGGCGCTGTCGTACATGATCCCGTGGGTGCTGTATTCGGGAAAGACGACGAGGTCCATGCCGGGCAGGCCGGCCTTCATGCCGACGACCATCTTCGCGATGGCGTGGCAGTTCTCGATCACCTCGGCCCGGGTGTGCAGGCGCGGCATCCTGTAGTTGACGACAGCGACACCGACGGTGTCCCTGCTGCTGGAGATATCGCCGTGGATCATGAACGTCGCCTCGTGTGTCTTCTGTGAAAACCCCGATTCTGCGAAGCCGTCCGAGCGCCGCGAATACGTTGATTGACGTAGAGGAACCGCCGTCGCGGGCCATCGAAACAATCCCGGCCCAAAAAGCACGAAAATCGCAGGTTGATCCGATTCCCACTCCCCTAGGAACCAAGCGCATGAGCACGACGCCACCGACCATCATCTACACGCTGACCGACGAAGCCCCCGCACTGGCGACGGCCGCCTTCCTGCCGATCGTGCGGACCTTCGCGGGTCCGGCGGGCATCGACGTGAAGACCAGCGACATCTCCGTGGCCGCCCGCATCCTGGGCCAGTTCCCGGAGCGCCTGAGCGAAGCCCAGCGCGTGCCCGACAACCTGGCCGCCCTCGGCAAGCTCACGCTCTCCCCCGACGCCAACATCATCAAGCTGCCCAACGTCAGCGCCTCGGTGTCGCAGCTGGTCGCCGCCATCAAGGAACTGCAGGGCAAGGGCTACGCGATTCCCGACTACCCCGAGAACCCGACGACCGACGAAGAGAAGGACGTCCGCGCCCGCTACAACAAGTGCATCGGCAGCGCCGTCAACCCGGTGCTGCGCGAAGGCAATTCCGACCGCCGCGCGCCCAAGGCCGTCAAGGAATACGCCCGCAAGCATCCGCACAGCATGGCCGAGTGGAGCCAGGCATCGCGCTCGCATGTCTCGCACATGCACAGCGGCGACTTCTATCACGGCGAGAAATCGATGACGCTCGACAAGGCGCGCGACGTGAAGATGGAACTGGTCGGCAAGAGCGGCAAGTCGGTCGTGCTCAAGGCCAAGGTCGCGCTCAAGGACGGCGAGATCATCGACAGCATGTTCATGAGCAGGAAAGTGCTGCTCGACTTCTACGAGCGCGAGATCGAGGACGCGTACAAGACCGGCGTGATGTTCTCGCTGCACGTGAAGGCGACCATGATGAAGGTCTCGCACCCGATCGTGTTCGGCCACTGCGTGCGCATCTTCTACAAGGACGCCTTCGCCAAGCACGCCGACCTGTTCGAGGAACTCGGCGTCAACGTCAACAACGGCATGGTCGATCTCTACAACAAGATCGCCACGCTGCCGCAGAGCAAGCAGGACGAGATCAAGCGCGACCTGCACGCCTGCCACGAGCACCGCCCCGAGCTGGCGATGGTCGATTCGGCCAAGGGCATCACCAACTTCCATTCGCCCAACGACGTGATCGTCGACGCGTCGATGCCGGCGATGATCCGCAACGGCGGCAAGATGTGGGGCGCCGACGGCCGCCTGAAGGACACCAAGGCGGTGATCCCGGAGAGCACCTTCGCCCGCATCTACCAGGAGATCATCAACTTCTGCAAGTGGCACGGCGCGTTCGACCCGAAGACCATGGGCACCGTGCCCAACGTCGGCCTGATGGCGCAGCAGGCCGAGGAATACGGTTCGCACGACAAGACCTTCGAGATCCCCGAGGACGGCGTCGCCAACATCGTCGACCTCGCCACCGGCGAGGTGCTGCTGAGCCAGCATGTCGAGCAGGGCGACATCTGGCGCATGTGCCAGGTCAAGGACGCCCCGATCCGCGACTGGGTGAAGCTGGCCGTGACGCGCGCCCGCAACTCCGGCACGCCGGCGGTGTTCTGGCTCGACCCGTACCGCCCGCACGAGAACGAGGTCATCAAGAAGGTCAAGACCTACCTGAAGGACCACGACACCACCGGCCTCGACATCCAGATCATGAGCCAGGTGCGCGCCATGCGCTACACGCTCGAGCGCGTGATCCGCGGCCTCGACACGATCAGCGTCACCGGCAACATCCTGCGCGACTACCTGACCGACCTGTTCCCGATCATGGAACTCGGCACCAGCGCCAAGATGCTGTCGGTCGTGCCGCTGATGGCCGGCGGCGGCCTCTACGAGACGGGCGCTGGCGGATCGGCGCCGAAGCACGTGCAGCAGCTGGTCGAGGAGAACCACCTGCGCTGGGATTCGCTGGGCGAGTTCCTGGCGCTGGCCGTGAGCCTCGAAGACCTGGGCCTGAAGACCGGCAACACGCAGGCCACGCTGCTGTCGAAGACGCTCGACACCGCCACCGGCAAGCTGCTGGACCAGAACAAGAACCCGTCGCCCAAGACCGGCCAGCTGGACAACCGCGGCAGCCAGTTCTACCTGGCGATGTACTGGGCCCAGGAACTGGCCGCGCAGACCGAGGACGCGGCCCTGGCCGCCCGCTTCGCCGGGCTGGCCAAGACCCTGACCGAGAACGAGCAGAAGATCGTCGGCGAGCTGGCCGACGTGCAGGGCAAGGCGGCGGACATCGGCGGCTACTACCTGCCGGACGCGAAGAAGACGGATGCGGTGATGCGGCCGAGCGCGACGCTCAACGCGGCACTGGAGGCCGTGCAGGCCTGATGGCGAGCGGCGCGTCGCAGCGCCGCCCGGAAAGCGACGGAAGCCCCACCTGCCGACATGGCGGGTGGGGCTTTTTCATTTGCGGCCGGCTCAGTGGCTGATCATCCACGGCCGTTTCGACGGAAAGGCCTTGGCGCCGTTCGGCGCGGTCACCGTCGCACCGCGCTTCGTGCCCGTGCTGCAGCACCCGCATCCCGATGGATGCCGCATGCGGGCGTAGCTGCCCGTCTCGACATCACGCGACGAGCGCGGCGCGTGTTGCGCGCGCTCGTTGGTGTCCGACGCGCGCCGCTGCTCGGGGCTTGCGCAGGCGAGCCGTGGCGCGCTCACGAACACCCGCGGCGAAGCGGCGGCGCAGACCGGGCACGCGGCGGGGTCGTTGCGCAGCGCCAGGCTGCGCATGGCGTCGAAGCCGCCGCAGTCGGCGCAGCGGTAGTCGTAGGTCGGCATGCGCGCGGTGCCTCAGAGGTCGTGCGACAGCGGCATCTGGATGCTGCCGTCGATGAACTTCGTCGGGCCTTCGGCGTTCGGGTTGATGTCGAAGTCGAAGATGCCCGTCGGCAGCCACAGCGTGGCGCAGGAGTTGGGCACGTCGACCACGCCGCTGATGTGGCCCTGCACCGGCGCCGTGCCGAGGATCGAGTAGGCCTGCGCGCCCGAGTAGCCGAACTTCTTCAGGTACTCGATCGCGTTCAGGCAGGCCTG
>JAKONL010000103.1 GCA_022701965.1 Burkholderiaceae bacterium
GCCGATGCGGGCGCGACCGTCACCCAGCCCTGCGCACCCCGATCCGGCCCTTCGGGCACGAGCATGTCGACCCGGCCCGCGCACCGCGTGTCGTCGCGCGCGTCCTCGCGATAGCGGACCACGCCGACCTGCGACCACCACGGGCTTCCGTAGACCCCGAACCCGGCGTCGCGCGCCCAGCGACGCACGGCCTCGGCATAGCGCGGCGGGTCGTTCGCCAAGGCCATCCCGTTGAGTTCCGCCGTCGTCGAGGCCATGCGGGAGGACAGGGCGGCCAGCTTGCGATCCATCGACGGGCTGCGCGCGCCGATGTCCCAGGCCAGGCCGCCGGCCAGCAGCACGAGCAGCGTCGAGACGCCCGCCAGCAGCGCACGGCGGCGCGCGGCCCCGGGCTGAAGCTGCCGGCGCAGGAGGTCCGAGAACCGGTCCACCAGCGGCATCAGCAGGGCGGCGGCACCGAAGCTCGCCACCACGACCAGCGCGAACAGGATCGCCGTCTTCGTCGCGCCGAGCGGCGCGGCCACGCGCGCGCGCACGGCCTGGATGATCTGGTGGTGGAAGAGGAAGGCGAGGAAGGAATACTTCGACGCGGTCCCGAGGAAGCGGGCGGCCCACGACGGCAGCCCCGGGGCGTCGGCGACGAATGCCAGGACGCAGAAGCACGCGATGCCGAGCACGATGCCGTAGACCTGCGGGGACAGCGGCGGCGTCCGGAAGGCGCACAGGACGAGGACCGCGGCCGACGCGGCGGCCCAGGTCCGCAGGTGCGGGCGCACGTAGAGCAGGAAGCACAGGCCGAAGAAGAATTCCGGCAGGCGCAGCAGCGGATTGCGGTTCTCCAGCAGCGTGAAGAAACGGTCGTAGGCGAGGTGCAGCAGGACGAACGCGACGGCGACGAGGCCGGCCGACAGCACCGGGCGCCGGATCGCACCGCGCCGCAGCAGCGGGAACATCGCGTACAGGCACAGGATGAAGCCGAGGAACCATTCGCCCACCAGGTAGTAGCTCTGCCGGCCGTGGAAGAGGAAGCCGTCGAGCGCCGGCACGGCGAACGCGAACTTCCAGGGCGCCACGCCCGCGGCCCAGTTCCCGCGGCTCGCGAAGAGCAGGACCGCGACCGTCAGGTAGGCGATCCAGTAGGAGGGAAAGATCGCCAGGAACCGCTTCACGTAGAAGTCGGGCGCGGAGAAGCGCGTCGCGGTGCTGGTCATCAGGGCCGTCGCCGAGACGACGATGAACAGGGTCACGCCGAGATCGCCCAGCGGCTGGCGCAGGAAGGTCAGCACCGCCACGGTCTCCGGTGCGGCGCCGGCCATGAAGGCGGCCGGATGGAAGTGGAAGAGGATGATGCTCAGCACAGAGACGACGCGGACGGCGTCGAGGAAGACCAGGCGCCCTGCGGGCGCCGCTGGGGGCAGGGCGTTCATGTCTGGATCGGTTCGGTGGCGCGAGGGCCGCTGTACAGACGAAATCTAAGCGCGGATGCTGAGTTTTTCGATCGTCGGGCAGGGGCGGTTTCCCTAGGATGGTCGCATCCCCCGCACTGCCCGCCATGCCGACCTCCTCGCTCCCCTCCGACCGCCCGCCCGCGAAGCCCTTCAACCAGCCCCTCGGCGGCGACGAGGTGCCGCGCTTCGCCGGCATCGCGACCATGATGCGCCTGCCGCACCAGCCGACGACCGCGGGCCTCGACGCCTGCTTCGTCGGCGTGCCGTTCGACCTGGGCACGTCCAACCGTCCCGGCGCGCGCTTCGGGCCGCGCCAGGTGCGCAGCGAATCGGTGCTGCTGCGGCCCTACAACATGGCCACGCGCGCCGCGCCCTTCGACTCGCTGCAGGTGGCCGACATCGGCGACGTGGTCACCAACGCCTACAACGTCGTCGATTCGATCGAACGCATCGCGCAGGCCTACGACGCCATCGTCGCCGACGGCTGCCGCCCGATCACCATCGGCGGCGACCACACCATCGCCTGGCCGATCCTGCGCGCGATGCACAAGCGCTACGGGAAGATCGGCGTGGTGCACGTCGACGCGCATGCGGACGACAACGACACCATGTTCGGCGAGAAGATCGCGCACGGCACGCCGTTCCGCCGCGCGGTGGAGGAGGGCCTGCTCGACTGCGACCGCGTGGTGCAGATCGGCCTGCGCGGTACCGGCTACCACGCCGACGACTTCGACTGGTGCCGCGCGCAGGGCTTCCGCGTCGTGCAGGCCGAGGAATGCTGGCACCGCAGCCTCGCGCCGCTGATGAAGGAAGTCGCCGCGCGCGTGGGCAACGGGCCGGTGTACCTGAGCTTCGACATCGACGGCCTCGACCCGTCCTTCGCGCCCGGCACCGGCACGCCGGAGATCGGCGGGCTCAGCGTGCACCAGGGCCTGGAGATCATCCGCGGGCTGCGCGGCCTGGACATCGTCGGCGCCGACCTGGTGGAGATCTCGCCGCCCTACGACCCGCAGGGCACCACGGCGCTGGTCGGCGCCAACCTGGCGTTCGAGATGCTGTGCGTGATGCCGGGCGTGATCTACCGCGACTGAGCGCCGCTGCTCAGACGTAGCCGCGCACGCGGCCGAGCACCCAGTCGATGAACGCCGTGACCAGCGGGCTCTCGCAGGCCTCGGGACGGCCGACGAGGTAGTAGGCGTGCTTGGCGGGAATGCTGCTGCCGAACAGCCGCACCAGCCGGCCGTCGGCCAGGTCGTCGCCCACCAGCAGGCTGTCGCCGAGCGCCACGCCCTGCGCGTGCACCGCGGCCTCCATCGCGATGTGCGCGTTGCCCATCTCGGTCATGCGGAAGCCGGCGACGGCAGCGCCCGCGGCGAGCAGCCACCGCGTCCAGCCCGCGCCGCCGTCCTCGCACAGCAGCAGGTGGCCCTCGAGTTCCTGCACCGAGCGCATGCCGATCTGGCCGTTGACCAGCGCGGGGTTGCACACCGGAAACAGCTCGACGTGCGTCAGCAGCCGGACGTGCCGGTCCGGCCAGATGCCCGTGCCGTAGCGGATGCACAGGTCGACCGACGGCGAGTAGACCTCCCTGT
The DNA here is from genome assembly GCA_022701965.1 of Burkholderiaceae bacterium. The sequence goes on from JAKONL010000103.1 coordinate 3,041, forward strand.
CGTCGTTCGAGGCCACCAGCCTGAACTGCACGTCCGGATGGGCCGACAGGAATTCGCCGATGTGGCGGGTCAGCACGCGCGAGCTGAAGCCCACCGGCGCGGAGACCACCAGGTTGCCGGCGATCACCGGGTCGCCCAGCCTGGCCGCGGCGTTGGCGATCAGCTGGAAGGCCGAGCGCACCGAAGGCAGCAGCGCCTCGCCGTGCGAGGTGAGCTTGAGCCGCGTCTTGCTGCGGCTGAACAGCTGCACGCCGAGCGCGTCCTCGAGCGTGCGCAGCTGGTGGCTCACCGCGCTCGGCGTGACGTGGAGTTCGTCGGCCGCCTTCACGACCGTGAGATGCCGCGCCGTCGCGTCGAAGGCGCGCAAGGCGTTCAGCGGCGGCAGTCGGGTCTTCGTCGCGAGCCTTTTCGCGGGGTCTTGCATGCGTTTCGTCTCGGTCTTCTGGCGGGGGGACACTGTGCACGCAAATACCGCGCCACAAAGCTCGAATACCCGCGGTCGCAGGTCGCGAAGGCCGTCGGGGTGCTGAGATTTTCTAATCGCGAAGCGGGCCTTAATCTCGGTTTCCGCGGTCGTCATCGACCCTAGGATCGGGGGCATGACCATCCCAGAAGCCGCTGCGGGACAACGCCTGTGGGGCGCCCGATTCAAGTCCCAGCCCTCCGAGGCGCTCAAGGCGCTGTCGCGCTCCGAACCCTCGTTCTTCCGCCTGGTGCCGTACGACCTGGCCGGCTCCCGGGCGCACGCGCGCGAGCTGCATCGCGCCGGCATCCTCGCGCAGGAGGAGCTCGAGGCGCTGCAGGCCTGCATCGACACCGTCGAGCGCGACTACCTGGCCGGCGACGTGCAGCCGACGCCGGCCGACGAGGACGTCCACACCTTCCTCGAGCGCGTGCTGACCGAGCGCCTGGGCGCCATCGGCGGCAAGCTGCGCGCCGGGCGTTCGCGCAACGACCAGGCCGCGAACGACCTGAAGCTCTACCTGCGCGACAAGGCGCGCGTCATCGCCGCGGGCGTGCACGACCTGCTCGACGCGCTGATCGCGCAGGCCGGGCAGCACACCGGGACGCTGTCGACCGGCTTCACCCACCTGCAGCCCGCGCAGCCGATCGTCTTCGCGCATCACCTGATGGCGCATGCGCAGGCCATCGGCCGCAACGTCGACCGGCTGATGGACTGGGACCGCCGCAGCGCGCGTTCGCCGCTGGGCGCCGCGGCGCTCGCGGGCTCGGCGATCTGCCGCTCGCCGGAACGCTCGGCCGCCGAACTGGGCTACGACGCGCCGTGCGAGAACTCGATCGACGCGGTGGCCGCGCGCGACCACGTGTGCGAGTTCCTGTTCATCGCCGGCATGCTCGCGGTCGAGCTGTCGCGGCTGTCGGAGGAGGTGGTGATCTGGTCGTCGCGGCAGTTCCAGTGGGTGGAGCTCGACGACGCCTACTGCACGGGCAGTTCGATCATGCCGCAGAAGAAGAACCCCGACATCGCCGAACTCACGCGCGGCAAGGCCGGCCGGCTCATCGGCAACCTGGTCGGGATGCTGGCGGCGCTGAAGTCGCTGCCGCTGGCCTACAACCGCGACCTGGCCGAGGACAAGAGCGCCTCCTTCGACAGCGTCGACACGCTGCTCCTGGTGCTGCCGGCGATGGCCGGGATGATCCGCACGATGCGCGTGGACGTCGCGCAGCTGCGCCGCCACGCGCCGCTGGGCTTCACGCTCGCGACCGAGGTCGCCGACTGGCTGGCGCTGTCGGGCGTGCCGTTCAGCGAGGCACACGAGATCACCGGGGCGCTGGTGAAGGCCTGCGAGGCCGAGGGCATCGAGCTGGGCCAGGTCTCCGAGTCGATGCTCGCCGAGGTCGATCCGCGCCTCACGCCGGACGTGCTCGCGCACCTCACGCTCGAGGCCGCGATCGCCGCGCGCACCGGGCAGGGCGGCACCGCGCCGGCGCGCGTGGCCGAGCAGATCGAGCGCGCGAAGGCGGCGATACTGCCGCGCGCCGAATGGATCGCCGCCTACGAGGGACCCCGATGCTGAACACCGCCGACACCAAGGGCGCGCCGCCGTCCGCGCTCACCGACATCTCGCAGCTCGAGCACGTGCCGCGCCGCTACTGGGGCCGCTACGTCTGGACGGTGCTGATCGTGCTGGCGCTGCTGTTCGTCGCCAACGCGTTCGCGCGCGGCAAGATCGAATGGGCCTACGTCGGGCGCTTCCTCACGGCGCAGTCGATCCTCACCGGGCTGGTCAACACCATCGTCATGAGCATCCTGGCGATGGCGCTGGGCATCGCGCTGGGCGTGGTCACGGCGGTGATGCGGGTGTCGAGCAACCCGGTGCTCAGCTGGGTC
>JAKONL010000149.1 GCA_022701965.1 Burkholderiaceae bacterium
GATCGACTGCACGATGTTGGGGCGCACGGCACGAAGGGATAAGGTCATCTCCGCTGGTCTTTCCATGTTTGTCGTCATCATCTTTTCTTCGGGGCGCGAGGTTGCGCCGTTCCGATCGTCGAATTCAAAGCTCACGGCGCGATGCGCCTGAAGCTCGCGTAGTGATCCGCGGTGTACCAGCAGGCCGCGACAGGCGGCTTGCGCTTTTCTTCGTCGCTCTTGCGTCCGCCGCAGACGATGCGTCTCGCGCCCCTGTTGGAGGCGCCGGGCGTATCGACCGTGTATTCGCGGTAGTGGCCGCGTCGTTCGGACGGCAGCAGCCGCTCGCGATTACCGAATACCGTGCCGTCCTTCTCGTGGCGGAAAGGCCCACCGTCGAGAATGGCCCGATAGGTGCGCTGGCCCTCCACGGGCAGTTCGGTCAAGGCTATCGATCCCTGGGACGGCTGGCTTGCAGCCATCGCGGTGCTGTCCCTGGCCGTGGCCTCGGTCGCTACGACTGCCAGATTCGCCAGCAGACAGGCTGCGAGGACGCATCGGGAGACAGAAGACGTGATCGAGGCGTGAGCCGCCATGGGTGCACCACAAGGAAAAAGAGCGGGGGGTTGAATCGGGAATCAACCCTGGGTTAACCCGTAAATTCAAGCCCGCCAGTGTGCACCACGCACGCGCAAATAGCAAGCGAATGCCCAAAAAATGAGCATGCTCTCCGCGCTCGGGGATCGCGGATAAGTGAGTAAACGCTTAACCGCCGTCGCCGGGATTTCGTCGTTCGCTCGGCAACGGACCAGCTGCCGGTCGAAGGCGCATCAGCGGTCCGCGTTGGCGTCCGCGACAGTCAGTGCGGTCATGTTCACGATGCGTCGAACGGTCGCGCTGGCGGTCAGGATGTGCACCGGCTTGGCCGCGCCCAGCAGGACCGGGCCGATGGCGATGTTGCCGCCGGCGGCGGTCTTGAGCAGGTTGTACGAGATGTTGGCCGCGTCGAGTGTCGGGAACACCAGCAGGTTGGCGTTGCCCGACAGCGCGCTGTGCGGCATGACCTGCGCGCGCTGCTTGCCGTCGAGGGCGACGTCGCCGTGCATCTCGCCGTCGACCTCGAGCCAGGGCGCCTGCTCGCGAAGCAGGGCGAGCACGCGGCGCATCTTGAGCGCGCTCGGCTGGCTGGTCGTTCCGAAGTTGGAATGCGAGAGCAGCGCGGCCTTGGGCTTGAGACCGAAGCGCATCATTTCCTCGGCCGCCATCGTGGTGATCTCGGCAAGCTCCTCGGCCGACGGGTCGTAGTTCACGTGCGTGTCGACCAGGAACACCTGGCGGTCGGGCAGCAGCAGGCCGTTCATGCAGGCATAGACCGGCACGTTCTGCGGCGTGCTGGCGCAGCCGCCGGGTCGCTTGCCGATCACCTGGTCGATGTGGTGCAGGTGGGTCTGGGTGGTGCCCCAGGTGCCGCAGATCAGGCCATCGACCTCGCCCTTGTGCAGCAGCATCGAGCCGATCAGCGTCAGGCGCCGGCGCATCTCGATCTTGGCGGTCTGCACGGTGGTGCCCAGGCGCTCGGTCATGCGGTGGTAGGTCTGCCAGAAGTCGCGGTAGCGGTGGTCCTGCTCGACGTTGACGATGTCGTAGTCGAGCTCTTCCTTCAGCCGCAGGCCGAACTTCTCGATGCGCTGGGCGATGATGGCCGGCCGGCCGATCAGCGTCGGACGGGCGACGCCTTCGTCGACCACGATCTGCACCGCGCGCAGCACGCGCTCTTCCTCGCCTTCGCTGAAGGCGACGCGCTTCTTCGTCGCACGCTTGGCCGCATCGAAGATCGGCTTCATCATCGTGCCAGACGCATAGACGAAGCTCTGCAGCTTGTCGCGATAGGCGTCGAGGTCGACGATCGGGCGCGTGGCGACGCCGCTCTCCGCGGCCGCGCGGGCCACGGCCGGCGCGATCTTCATCATCAGCCGCGGATCGAACGGCTTCGGGATCAGGTACTCGGGGCCGAAGCTCAGCTTCTCGCCGACATAGGCGGCGGCCACGCGCTCGCTCTGCTCGGCCTGCGCGAGGTCGGCGATGGCGTGGACGGCGGCGACTTCCATCTCGTCGGTGATCGTGGTCGCGCCGCAGTCGAGCGCGCCGCGGAAGATGTACGGAAAGCACAGGACGTTGTTGACCTGGTTCGGGTAGTCGGTGCGCCCGGTCGCCATGATCACGTCGTCGCGCACCGCATGCGCGTCCTCGGGTGCGATCTCGGGGTTCGGGTTGGCGAGCGCGAAGATCACCGGGCGGGCAGCCATCTTCGCGACCATCGCCGGCTTGAGTACGCCACCGGCCGACAGGCCCAGGAACACGTCGGCGCCCTCGATGATGTCGTTGAGGGTGCGCGCCTCGGTCGGCTGCATGTACTGGCGCTTGTCGTCGTCCATCAGCTCGGTGCGGCCTTCGTAGACCACGCCGGCCAGGTCGGTCACGTAGACGTTGGAGCGTTCCAGGCCGACTTTCAGCAGCAGGTTCAGGCAGGCCAGCGCGGCGGCGCCGGCACCGGAGGTGACCAGCTTGACCTTGGCGATGTCCTTGCCCGCGACCTTCAGGCCGTTGAGCAGCGCGGCGGCGACGGTGATGGCGGTGCCGTGCTGGTCGTCGTGGAAGACCGGAATCTTCATGCGCTTGCGCAGTTCGCGCTCGACGTAGAAGCAGTCCGGCGCCTTGATGTCCTCGAGGTTGATGGCGCCGAAGGTCGGCTCCAGCGCGGCGATGATCTCCACCAGCTTGGCCGGGTCCTTCTCGTCGATCTCGATGTCGAACACGTCGACGCCGGCGAACTTCTTGAAGAGCACGCCCTTGCCTTCCATCACCGGCTTGGAAGCCAGTGCTCCGATGTTCCCCAGGCCGAGCACCGCAGTGCCGTTGGTGATCACGCCGACCAGGTTGCCGCGCGAGGTGTACTTGAACGCGTTGAGCGGGTCCTTGACGATTTCCTCGCAGGGCGCCGCGACGCCCGGGGAATAAGCCAGTGCCAGGTCGCGCTGGTTGACCAGCTGCTTGGTCGCCGCGATGGCGATCTTTCCGGGCTTGGGAAACTCGTGATAGTCGAGTGCGGCGCGGCGCAGTTCGGCGCGGCGTTCTTCGATGTTGGTGGGGGG
>JAKONL010000151.1 GCA_022701965.1 Burkholderiaceae bacterium
CTCGCGCGCCATGTGCGCGGTGGCGACGGCCTCCTCGATGCCGTGGCAGCCGGCCGTGTTGGGCAGCACCGGCACGCCCAGGCGGCGCAGCAGCGACCAGAAGTCGTCGCCGGCGCCGGCCGCGCCGTCCGCCGTCGGCGCGGCGGTCTGCCGGCGCAGCGACGCCGTCAGCATGGCCGGCCGCGCGCGCCGCACGGCGGCCTCCAGCACGGTCGGCGACGGATAGCGGGCCGTGCCCAGCAGCAGCCGGCCGGCGAAGCGCTGGCCGTAGAGGACGAGGTCGTCGTCGGATTCGAATGTGTTCATGGAGGTCATCGGTGGCTCCTGGGTCACGGGGTCGTGGGGTTCAACCGCCGGTGACCGGGCGGATCACCTCGACGCGGTCGCCGTCGGCCAACGCGCGCGTCGCGTGCAGCGAGCGCGGCACGAAGGCACGGTTCACCGCGACGGCATAGGGCGCCACCGCGCCGATGCGCGCCACGGCGTCGGCGACCGTGGCGGGTGCGTCCAGCGTGTGCGGGACGTCGTTGATGCGCAGCGTGAGGCGCTGCGGGGCGGTGGATGCGTTCATGCGGCGACCCCGTCCACGGCCGATGCCCGCGGCGCATCGAGCCCGAAACCCGTCGCCAGCGGCGATTCGCCGGTCGCGAGCAGCTCCAGCGCGATGTCCAGAAGGGCGGGCGCGATCAGGAAGCCGTGGCGGTACAGCCCGTTGACCTGCAGCACGCGCGGCGCCGACCAGCGCAGCGCCGGCAGGTGGTCGGGCAGGGTCGGGCGGCAGTGCGTGGCGATCTCCAGGATGCGCGCCTCGCCGAACCCGCTGTGCACGGCATAGGCGGCGCTGAGCAGTTCGAGCGTCGAGCGCACGCTGGCCGGCGACATGTCGGCCGACTCGATCTCGGTCGCGCCGATGACGAAGACACCCTCGGGCTTGGGCGCGATGTAGAGCGGATAGCGCGGATGCAGCAGCCGCGTCGGGCGGCCGAGCGTGACGTCGGGCGCGTGCACGCGGATCACCTCGCCGCGCACGCCGCGCAGCGCGTCCCACTGCGGCCGGGCGCCCAGGCCCCGGCAGTCGATCACGCGCTCGGCCGGGCCGGGGTCGAGGTCGCCGGGCGACATCGGGGAATGCCAGTGCAGCGTCACGCCCGGCGCCGCCGCCAGCGCCGCGCGCAGGGCGGCGAGCAGCGCGCGGTTGTCGAGCTGGCCTTCGCCCGCGAGGAACAGGCCCTGCGCGAAGCGCGAGCCGCGCAGGGCCGGCTCCAGCGCGACGACGCCGGCCTCGTCCAGATGCCGCACCGGCGGCAGGTCGTCGCCGATCCAGCCGCGCGTGCGCTCGAGCACGCGCGAGAAGCGCTCGGCCTCGCCCGCGTCCTGCCGGTGCCACAGCACCAGCGTGCCTTCGCGCTGGAAGAACACCGGCGCGGCGCTGCCCGTCAGGTCGGCGAGCAGCTGCGGCCAGCGCTCCAGCGCGTGGCGGCCCATGCGCACCACCGGCGCCGGCGCCACGGCCGACTCGGCCAGGGGCGCCAACATCGCCGCCGCCACGCGCGCGGCGGCGCCCTCGGCCGCCGGTCCCTGCGCGTCGTGCAGGTCGACCCGGCAGCCGCGTCGCGCCAGGGCCAGCGCGACGAGGCGGCCCATCAGGCCGGCGCCGAGCACGCGGGCCGACGCGAACGGCAGCGCGACGGGGCGGTCGGCGGTCGCCGATGCCGTCATGCGCGCCACCCATAATTTCCGGCATGACTCCGACGACCCCCTCGCGCTATGCGCGCGTCCTGACCATCGCCGGCTCCGACAGCGGCGGCGGCGCCGGCATCCAGGCCGACCTGAAGACCTTCGCCGCGCTCGGCTGCCACGGCATGACCGCCATCACCGCGCTGACGGCGCAGGACACGCACGGCGTCGCCGCCGTCCATCCGGTGCCGGCCGATGTCGTGAAGGCGCAGATCCGGGCCGTGGTCGAGGACATCGGTGTCGACGCCGTCAAGCTGGGCATGCTGCACACGCGCGAGATCGTCGAGGTGGTGGCGTGGGCGATCGACCGCTACGCGCTGCCGCACGTCGTGCTCGACCCGGTGCTGGCCGCCACCAGCGGCGACGCCCTGGCCGCACCGGACCTGGTCGAGGCGATGGTGCGCGAGCTGTTCCCCCGCGTCGCGCTGGTCACGCCCAACCTCGACGAGGCGGCGCGATTCCTCGGCCGCGCGGTCGCAGGCATCGACGCGCTCGACGACGCGGCCGATGCGCTGCGGGCGCTGGGCGCGCGCGCCGTGCTGCTCAAGGGCGGGCACCTGGCGGGAGACGAACTGGTCGACGTGCTGGCTATGAAAGGCGACGGCCGGCATCGCCGGTACGCGGCGCCGCGCATCGCCAGCCGCAACCTGCACGGCACCGGCTGCACGCTGGCCTCGGCCATCGCCGCGCACCTGGCGCTCGGCCACGCGCTGCCCGAGGCGGTCGAGCGCGGACGCGATTTCGTGCGCGGCGCCATCGCGGCGGGCGCCGGTTTCACGACCGGGACCGGCAACGGTCCGCTCAACCACGGCTTCGCGCCCGTGCCGATGCATCGCCTGCCGGTCGGGGGCTGAGGCGCGTGCCGCGGTCGGCGACGGTGGCGCCGGCTGCTGGATCGTTCGAATCGGTGGTGGGTGCCGCCATGGTTCTTCTGCTTCGCGCAAAGAATCTTCTGGCAGGGGGCTTGGCCCGGGGCTCGCCTCGTCGGAACGACGAAGGCAACGGCACGCGCCATGGATCGGCGTGACGGCCACCGGGCCGGCTTCCCTGCGCGAGGATTAACTCAATCAGGTTCGAAGGGACTTTCTCAGCCGCGTCGACCCGGACGTTCGTCCGGTCGACGCAGCACCCCTAGCTCGGTGCGGATTGTAGGCAGGAAAGCGCGGAACGCCTCAGGGCTTACGGCATTGCCGCCCCCGGCGCGCGGCCCCAGACTGTTTCGATGGACGAGGTGATCTTTGCCGGCGACGAGACCTACTTCCCGCACGCCCGGCTGACGCCCATCGGCGGGATGTGGGAAGGCGCCGTCGAGATCGTGTCGCCCAACGGCCGCGTGACGCTGGTCAGCGCCGGTGTCCACGACGATTCGGAGAGCGCCTTCGCCGAGGCGGTCGCGGACGCGATGGGGTTGATCAGGAGGCGCCATTGAGTCGCCGGCGATATTGGGGAAAAGATTCGAATCGACGAAGGCCTTTTCTCTCACTAATGCGACGTATGGATTTTTGGAATGTTGCGAATACATTGGTATTTCAGACAACTTTCCAAAGTAATTCAAATGCGATCAGGACATTGGATTTCGATACTGGTGCTCTCGGCGCTTTGCAGTGGGTGCGGCGCCAATTTCAACAGCATCCACCGATCGCTGGACACGTCGAGCGGCAAGGGTGTGCTGATCGATGCGAAGCAACGCGCCGTTTTCGTTGGCCAGCGGGTCGACGGTAATAACCGGCCGCAGACGGTCGTGTGCCCTGAGCCCAGTCCGGATGCGCTGTCGGCTTACGCCGCCGAATTGGCTGCCAAATCGGACAAGATCGGCCTGGGATTCGCGGGAGCCTCGCAGGAAAGCGCCGCGTCGATCGGGATCCGCACCAGCGGCCTCCAGGCCTTGCGCGACCAGATCGCCTACACCTGCCTGAGCTACATGAACGGCATCATCGATCACGACGAATACGAACTGAAGAGCCGCCGGCTGCAGAAGCACACGATCGCCTACCTCGCGATCGAACAGCTCACCGGGGCCGTCAAGGCTCCGGCCGTGGTGCTCAACACGGGAGGCACGGCGGAGACGGGTCGAACGCTCGTAGAAATGGACAAGCAGATCGCAACCATCGACGCGACACTCGCCGAACTGGCGAAGAAGCCTGCAGCTACGGATGCGAACGAGGCAGCAGATCGCAAGGCCCAAGTCGAGCGATTGAGTGCTACTAAGGCGGCCATCACCAAAGCGCTTGAAAGCGGACAAGGGCTGTTGGCCAGTGGCACCACGTCGTCAATGTTGCTCGCGGAAGGTTCGTCGACACCGGCGACGGGGCCGTCCAATGAAATGGTAGCTGCCGTTCGGAGCATCGTGAAAGACATCGTCATGGCCGACGATGTACCTCAATTATGTCTATCTAGAATGGCTTCAAAAACCAAAGAAAAAGACAACTTCCAAGACTATTGCAGTAACCTTTATGCTCAAGTCAACACCTATCGAGCACAAGAAATATTGCGTGTGGAAAAGATTTTTGAGCTGTTGAAAGATCCAAGATTGTCGTTAAAAGAACAGATAAGCTTGTTGACAAGTATGAAAGAAGGAGAGAGTGACGATTATAAAATTAAAGACGCTGACTTACGTGCTGCTGCAATCGCCGCAAATAATGCAATTAGTGCATAAGGAAAATTAATCAATAACTCCTCTTTTCTGCCCGGAGCCGAACTATTTTTTGGTAAAAATAGATAAAGAGATTATTTGAAGCTTGGATTCGAAATTTCTTATTCGATCGAATCAACTGAATTCGCCCCACGCCCAGCAGTTCATGCAGCCGCGAACTCGTCGTCGTGTACTGCAGGGGCACCGCCTTGTCCGGAAAGACGATCGACGTCGCGCCCCAGGCGGCCAGGGTGGCCTCGTGGAAGCCGCAGACGATCAGCTTCCTCTTGCCCGGGTAGGTGTTGATGTCGCCGACGGCGAAGACGCCCGGCTCGCGCGTCTCGT
>JAKONL010000163.1 GCA_022701965.1 Burkholderiaceae bacterium
GATTGACGCGACCGACAAGGTCCTCGGACGAGTAGCCAGCGAAGTTGCTCTCCGTTTGCGCGGCAAACACAAGGCCATTTACACGCCTCACGTCGACACCGGTGACTTCATCGTCATCATCAACGCAGCCCAGCTACGCGTGACCGGCGCCAAGCCGATCGACAAGATCTACTATCGTCACTCGGGCTACCCGGGCGGTATCTCGGCGACGAACTTCCGCGACATGCAAGCCAAGCATCCGGGCCGTGCCCTGGAAAAGGCCGTCAAGGGCATGCTGCCCAAGGGTCCGCTCGGCTACGCGATGATCAAGAAACTCAAGGTCTACGGTGGCGCAGAGCACCCGCATACCGCCCAACAGCCCAAAGCGCTGGAACTGTAAGGAGCCTTGAGATGATTGGTGAATGGAACAATGGAACCGGCCGTCGCAAATCCAGCGTCGCCCGCGTTTTCCTGAAGAAGGGCACCGGCAAGATCACGATCAACGGCAAGGACATCCAGGCCTATTTCGGCCGGGAGACCTCCATCATGATCGCGAAGCAGCCGCTGTTCCTGACGAACAACGTCGAAGCGTTCGACATCATGATCAACGTGAACGGCGGCGGCGAGTCCGGCCAGGCCGGCGCGGCACGCCACGGCATCACCCGTGCGCTGATCGACTACGACGCATCGCTCAAGCCGGTGCTGAGCCAGGCCGGCTTCGTGACGCGCGATGCGCGCGAAGTGGAACGCAAGAAGGTCGGCCTGCACTCCGCACGCCGCCGCAAGCAGTTCTCCAAGCGCTGATCGCAGCCCGGACCGATCGGCCATCGATGGCACGATCGTTCCGCACGAACCGCCTTCGGGCGGTTTTTTTACGTCTGCCGGAGCGTGTCGGGTTTTCCGAAATCCGCACTGCCAGGCACGTCAAATCGAAGCGACCGGCTTGCAATGGGCGGTTGCGATAGCATTTGCCTCTTGCGTTTCGACTCGATGGCGAATCGACGCCGAAGAAGCATCCACCGGAGTGACCCATGAACGCTGTTGTCGAAGATATCCCCACCATGATGCCCGAGCCGATCCTGTTCACCGACAGCGCGGCTGCCAAGGTGGCCGACCTGATCGCCGAGGAGGGCAACAACGACCTCAAGCTGCGCGTGTTCGTGCAGGGCGGCGGCTGCTCCGGTTTCCAGTACGGCTTCACGTTCGACGAGATCACGAACGAGGACGATACGACCATGACCAAGAACGGCGTGTCGCTGCTGATCGACGCGATGAGCTACCAGTATCTGGTCGGCGCCGAGATCGACTACAAGGAAGACCTGCAGGGCGCCCAGTTCGTGATCAAGAATCCGAATGCCACCAGCACCTGCGGCTGCGGATCGAGTTTCTCGGCCTGAGCGTGGCCGAACGCGTTTTCCGCGATCCAGCCAAACCGCCTTCGGGCGGTTTTTTGTTGCCTGCCACGCCCCGGACGTTCCGCCATGACCACTGAGGATTCCTACCGGAAGAGCCTGCTCTGGCTCGTTGCCGTCGGCTTCTTCATGCAGACGCTCGACGCCACGATCATCAACACCGCGTTGCCGGCGATGGCGTCGAGCCTGGGCGAGAGTCCGCTGCGCATGCAGTCGGTGGTGGTGGCCTATTCGCTCACGATGGCGATGCTGATCCCGGCGTCGGGCTGGATCGCCGACCGCTTCGGCACGCGCCGCGTCTTCTTCTGCGCGATCGTGCTGTTCGTCGCCGGCTCGGTCGCCTGCGCGGTGTCGCATGGACTGGGCCAGCTCGTCGCCGCCCGTGTGGTGCAGGGGCTCGGCGGTGCGCTGCTGCTGCCGGTCGGACGGCTGGCGCTGTTGCGCACCGTGCCGCGCAGCGAGTTCCTGCAGGCGATGAGCTTCGTCGCCATTCCGGGCCTGATCGGTCCGCTGCTCGGGCCGACGCTCGGCGGCTGGCTGGTGCAGTACGCCTCCTGGCACTGGATCTTCCTCATCAACGTGCCCGTCGGCCTGCTCGGCTGCCTGGCGACGCTGCGCTTCATGCCGGACCTGCGCGGCGCCGTACGGTCGCCGTTCGATGCCGGTGGCTACGCCCTGCTGGCAGGCGGGATGGTGGCGGTCTCGCTGGCGCTCGACGGCGTCGCGGAGCTCGGCTTGCGCCAGGTCGGCGTGTTCGTGCTGCTGGTCTTTGGCTTCGCCAGCCTGACCGCCTACTGGCTGCGCGCGGGCCGCCGGCCCGATCCGCTGTTCTCGCCGACGCTCTTCAAGGTGCCGACGCTGAGCATCGGGCTCATCGGCAACCTGTTCTCGCGCCTGGGCAGCAGCTGCATGCCGTTCCTGGTGCCGCTGCTGCTGCAGGTGTCGATGGGCTATTCGCCGCTGCATGCCGGGCTCATGATGCTGCCGATCGCGCTGGCCGGCATGGCGATGAAACGGTTCACCACGCCGCTCATCACGCACTTCGGCTATCGCACCGTGCTGGTCGCCAACACCGCACTGGTGGGCCTGTCGATGGCGAGCTTCGGGTTCGCCTCGCCGGATCAGCCGTTGGCGCTGCACGTCGTGCAACTGCTGTTCTTCGGCGCGGTGAATTCGCTTCAGTTCACCGCGATGAACACCGTGACCCTGCGCGACCTCGACGTCGGCATGGCCAGCAGCGGCAACAGCCTGCTGTCGATGGTGCAGATGCTCGCGATGAGCCTGGGGGTGGCGGCGGCGAGTTCGGTGCTCGGCGGCTATACGGGCCTGTTCGGCGCCGCATCGACGGCCGACGCGATCGACACGCTGCATGCATTCCAGGCGACGT
>JAKONL010000205.1 GCA_022701965.1 Burkholderiaceae bacterium
CTCGCGCATACGGGGCTGGAAGTGACCATCTCCGTGCCCCAGGGCGTGGAAATGGCCAAGAAGACGCTGAATGCGCGCCTCGGCATCCTGGGCGGCATCTCCATCCTCGGCACCACCGGCATCGTCAAGCCCTATTCCACCTCCGCCTACCGCGCCAGCGTGGTGCAGGGCGTGCAGGTGGCGGCCACGCTGGGCCACGGCGTGGTGGTGCTCACCACCGGCGGGCGCACCGAACAGTTCGCCATGAAGGAACGCCCCGAGCTGCCCGCCGCCTGTTTCGTGCAGATGGGCGACTTCCTGCGCTACGCGCTCGACGAAGCCGTGGCGCAGGGCCTGCGCGAAGTGGTCATCGGCGGCATGGTGGGCAAGCTCACAAAAATAGCCCAGGGCGAGACCATCACCCACGCCAACCGCGCCGAGGTCGATACGCAATTGCTGGCCGAACTCGCAGCCCGCGTGGGCGCGCCGCCCGAGGTCTGCGCCGAGATCGCCGCGGCCGAGACCGCGCGCTTCGGCGCCGAGCGCATGCAGGCCCTGGGCCTGGGCGAGCCCTTCCACCACGCGCTCGCCCAGGCCGTGGTGCAGACGCTGACGTCGCCCGACCGCTACGGCGACCGCTTCCATCTCACCGTGCTGGTCTGCGATTTCGACGGCAGCAAGATCACCGAGGCCGCCTCCGGGCCGGCCGCCACCGCCTGACCATGACTACGAACCTGCTCGAAAAAGACCCCCAGCCCTGCCGCGTGATCGGCGTGCTGGACGACGGCGCCGCCAGCCTCAGCGCCACCGCGCTCGCGCTGCTGCGCCGCGCCGACCTGGTGATCGGCGGCACGCGCACCCTGGCGCTGCTGGAAGACGACATCGCCCCACAGGCCGTGCGGCGCGACCTGACCGGCTGCCTCTCGTCCGTGCCCGGCTGGATCGCCGAGGCGCGTGCCGCCGAGCAGGCCTGCGTGGTGCTGGCCACGGGCGATCCGCTCTGCCACGGCATCGCCAGCTATCTCGCATCGCGCCTGTGCATCCAGGCGCTGGAGGTGATGCCCAACGTCTCCACCCTGCAACTGGCCTGCGCCCGCCTGGGCCTGGCCTGGCAGGACGCGCGCATCGTCTCCGTCCACGCCAAGGATGCCGGCGAATGGGCCGTGGGCGCCGCGCCCGCGCACGGCCTCTACGCGCTGGCCCAGGCCGTGCGCCAGCACGACCGCCTGGCCGTGCTCACCAGCCCCGACAACACGCCCGCGCGCATCGCCCGCCTGCTGGTGGCCGAGGGCCTGGGCGAGGACTTCCAGATCAGCGTGGCCGAGCGCCTCTGCACGCCCGACGAGCGCGTGTGGGCCGACATGGCGCCGGCCGCTGCCGCCGCGCAGGATTTCGCCGACCCCAACGTGGTGCTGCTGGTGCGCACCCGCCAGCGGCCCGACGCCGTGCGCTTCGGCCTGCCCGATGCGGCCTACCACCAGCGCCAGCCCGACAAGGGCCTCATCACCAAGCAGGAAGTGCGCGCCGTCTCGCTGGCCCGCATGCAGCTGCGCGCCACGAGCCGCGTGTGGGACATCGGCGCCGGCAGCGGCTCCGTGGGGCTGGAGGCCGCGCGCCTGTGCCCGCAGGGCCATGTCTGGGCCATGGAGAAGAACGAGGGCGACGTGGAGATCGCGCGCCGCAACGTGCGCGATTTCGGCGTCTCCAACCACACGCTGGTGCACGGCAAGGCGCCCGAGGGGCTCGATGCTTGGCCCGACCCGGACGCCGTCTTCATCGGCGGCTCGGGCGGCGAGCTGGCCGAACTGATCGCGCTGTGCCTGAAACGCCTGCGCCCCGGCGGCTGGCTGGTGATGAACTTCGTCACGCTGGAGAACCTCGCCGCCGCCACCCAGGCCCTGCAGGCCGCCGGCGCCGCGTGGGACGTGCTGCAGCTGCAGGCCGCGCGCAGCAAGCCCATCCTGCACATGCACCGCATGGCGGCCGAGAACCCGGTGTGGATCGTCTGCGCGCAGGCCGGCAGCGCCACGGCGCCGGCCGCCGCCGTCGAGGAGGGCGCATGACCGACCTGACCGCATCCGCAGCACCGCAGCAGCCGCAGGCCCTGCAAGGCGACCGGCCCCTGGGCCGCCTGATCGGCGTCTCCCTGGGCCCGGGCGACCCCGGCCTCATCACCCGCGCCGCCTGGGCGCAGCTGCAGCGCAGCGATGCCGTGTGGACCTACCCGGCCCGCAGCACCAAGACGCCCAGCTACGCCTTCGACATCGTGCAGCGCGCCGGCCTCGCGCCGCCCGCCGTGCACCAGACGCTGCTCTTTCCCATGACGCACGACGGCGACAAGCTCGCCCGTGCCTGGATGCGCGCAGCCGACACCGTGCTGCCCTGGCTGCAGGCCGGGCAGGACGTGCTCTTCCTCGTGGAAGGCGACGCCAGCACCTATGCCACCTTCGGCCACCTGGCGCGCACCGTGCGGGCGCTGGACGCGCGCATCGAGGCGCCCGTGATCGCCGGCGTGAACGCCTTCACCGCCGCCTGCGCCACGCGCGGCATGCCGCTGGCCGAGCAGGACGACACCATCGCCATCGTGCCCGCCGCCTATGGCATCGCGGCCGTCGAGAAGATGCTTGACGACTTCGACACGCTGGTGCTGATGAAGGTCAAGCCGCTGCTCGACGACCTGATCGACCTGCTGGAGCGCCGCGGCCTGCTCGCGCACAGCCGCTTCATCGAGAAGGCCGGCGCGCCGGTCGAGCGCGTGGTGCTCGACGTCGCGAGCCTGAAGGGCACCAAGGTCAACTACCTGTCGCTGCTGCTGGTGAAGAACCCGCACCGCGTGCGCGGCGAACTGGTGCGCGGCTGCCGCAAGAAGACCTCCACCGAACTGGAAGAAGAAAACGAATGACTGAAGCCTTGACCGAACCAGCCGTGCCTCGCGTCGTGCTGGTCGCCATCACCAAGCACGGCGCGCAGCAGACCGCCGACCTCGCGCGGCAGCTGCCCGACGCGCACGTGTGCGTGGCCGAGAAGTTCGCGCCGCTCATGGCCGGCCTGCCCAACGCCGTACGCGCCTATGCGGGCGCGTTCCGCGACGAGATCGCCGCGCTGTTCTCCGACTACGACCAGGTCGTGTTCTTCGTCTCGCTCGGCGCGGTCGTACGGCTCATCGCGCCGCACCTCAAGAGCAAGGACGAGGACCCCGGCGTGCTGGTGGTCGACGACGCCGCGCAGTTCGTGATCCCGGTGCTCTCGGGCCATGTCGGCGGCGCCAACGCGATGGCCGAGCAGGTCGCCGCGCTGCTCGGCGCGACGCCGGTGCTGACCACCGCGTCGGACGTCGGCAAGACGATTCCGGTCGACATCCTCGGCCGCGAGCTCGGCTGGAAGGTCGAGGCGCCAAAGATCAACATCACACGCGTCTCGGCGCACGTGGTCAACGGCGAACCGGTCGCCGTGGTGCAGGACGCCGGCAGTCCCGACTGGTGGACGCGCCCGACGCCGCTGCCGGCCAGCATCCACAAGTTCGCGCGTTTCGACGATGTCGACCTCGCGCGCTTCAAGGCCGTGCTGTGGATCACGCATGCCGAGGTGAGCGCTTCGCAGTGGGACGCGCTGGCCGAACGGCTGGTCGTGTACCGGCCGCCGCGATGAATTCCGACATCACGACGGCCCGCTACGCGATCGGCCTGGGCTGCGACCGGGACACGCCCGAGGCCACGCTGCAGCAGGTGCTCGACGCGGCGCTGGCGCGGCTGGGCGCATCGCCCGCGCAGGTCGCGGCCGCAGCGAGCATCGACCTGAAAGCCGACGAGGCCGGGCTGCTGGCGCTGGCCCGCAACCACGGCTGGACTCTGCGCTTCTATCCGGCGGCCGAACTGGCCGGGGTGCCGGTGCCGCAGCCGTCGGAGACCGTGCGCCGGCACACCGGCACGCCCTCGGTCAGCGAAGCGTCCGCGCTGCTGGCCGGCGGGGGCCTGCCGATGACGGCGCTGGTGGTCGAGAAGCTGAAG
Source organism: Burkholderiaceae bacterium (assembly GCA_022701965.1). The sequence continues at coordinate 3,987 of JAKONL010000205.1, forward strand.
CACCGCGGCACCGACGGGCGACACGCGACGATTTCGATCGCGCGCATCGACTGAGGCCGCATCCGGCGCCCTCCGGACATTTTTTCTTCCAACTCCTTTTCGATTCATCCACTCTCAGGAATCCGCACCATGAACGCTTCAGTCCCATCCGCATCGCCCGCCACAGCCACCGCGCCGGTCGACGCCGGCACCGCCCGCAGCCTGCTGCTGCAGCTCGCAGGCGCCGCGGCGCTCGGCCTGGTCGTGCTCTACGGCGTCGCCTTCGCCGACAGCCCGCTCGCGCACAACGCCGCGCACGACGTGCGCCACGTCACCGTCAAGCCCTGCCACTGAGCGCGGGCGTCCCATGATGTTGTTTCAACGACTGGTCTGGTCGGGCCTCGCCGCCGCGGTGATCGTCGGCAGCCTGCAGACCGGCGTGCAGCGCTGGCAGGCGGTGCCGATCATCCAGGCCGCCGAGGCCTACGAATCGCAGAAGACGCAAGCCCCGACGATGGCCGCGTCGCACGATACGGCGAAGGCCCATTCGCACGCGCACGACGCCGCGCCGGCCTGGGAGCCGGCCGAAGGCGTCGAGCGCACCTTCTGGAGCTGGGTCGCCAATCTGCTGCACGCCTTCAGCATGGCGCTCCTGGTGTTCGTCGCGATGGGCGTGGGCCTGTGGCGCGGCGCGTCGATGCGCTCGATGCCGCTGGCCGCGCTGGTGGCCGCGGCCGGCGCGCTGAGCTTCCATGTCTGGCCGTCGCTCGGGCTGCCGGCCGAGATTCCCGGCATGGATGCCGCGCGTCTGGGCTCGCGCCAGGGCTGGTGGGTGCTGGCCGCCGGTTGCGCGGCGCTGGCCTGCGCCGGCGTGGCCGGGTTGCGCACCGCGTGGCGCTGGCCCGTGGCGGCGGCGCTGCTGGCACTGCCCTTCGTCATCGGCGCGCCGCACATCGCGGCCGATCCGTTCGCGGGCTTCGGCACCGAGGCGCAGGCCGCGTTGCGCGCGCTCGACGCACGCTTCGTCGTGGCCACGAACTGGATCGCGCTCTCGTTCTGGGTGTCGATGGCCGTGGTGTGCGGCGTCCTGTTCGAGCGCTGGCTGCGACCGGCGATCGACGCGGGTTCCGGTCGCACCCGCATCGCGCCGACCGCACTGGAGCTCAAGCCATGAGCGGCAGGATCATGCTGGTGGGCATCGGCCCGGGCAGCCACGACCACATGACGCAGCGCGCGCGCGACGCCATCGCCGAGGCCGACGTGGTGGTCGGCTACAGCACCTACATCAAGCTGGTCGCCGACCTGCTCGAGGGCAAGGAAGTCATCAGGAAGGGCATGACCGAGGAGCTCGACCGCGCCGTCAACGCGCTGGAATGCGCGCGCGAGGGCAAGAAGGTCGCGCTGATCTCCAGCGGCGACGCCGGCGTCTACGGCATGGCCGGGCCGACCTACGAGGTGCTGTTCCAGGCCGGCTGGACGCCGGAATCGGACATCGCCGTCGAGGTGGTGCCGGGCGCGTCGGCCATCAACGCCTGCGCGGCGCTGGTGGGCGCCCCGCTCACGCACGATTTCTGCTCGATCTCGCTGAGCGACCTGCTCACCCCCTGGCCGGTGATCGCGCGCCGGCTCGACGCCGTGGCCGCGGCCGACTTCGTCGTCGCGCTCTACAACCCGAAGAGCGGGCGGCGCACGCAGCAGATCGTGCAGGCGCAGCAGCTCTTCCTGCGGCATCGCCGCCCCGACACGCCGGTGGCGGTGGTCAAGTCGGCCTACCGCCGGCGCGAGCGCATCGAGTTCACCACGCTCGCCCGCATGAGCGACTGCGACATCGGCATGCTGACCACGGTGCTGATCGGCAACAGCCACACCTTCATCCGCCACGGCCTGATGGTCACGCCGCGCGGCTATGCCAACAAGTACGACCTGGATGACGGCGGTGCCACGCGCGAGGGCGAGCGCGCCGGCCGGTCGCTGTCCACCGGCCTGCTCGGCTGGCTGCAGAACCTGCGTGCCGACCATGCCGAGGGCACGGGCGCGGACGAACTCGCGCGGCGCCACCGGCTGCCGCTCGACTACATCGAGGCGGTGCTCGCGGCACCGGCCGAGGAAGAAGCGACCGCGCCCGCGCCGCTCGAGGAGACACAGGAATGACCGAGGTCGTGAAACCCAAGATCGGCGCCTACAGGCGCCACCTGCTGGTGTGCACCGGCCCGCGCTGCAGCCCCGACGGCGCCTCGCAGGACCTGTTCGACAGCCTGGGCGAGAAGTTCAAGGCGGCCGGCCTCAACGAAGGCGAGCTGCGCGTCAAGCGCAGCCGCGTCGGCTGCTTCGCGGCCTGCAAGGGCGGCCCGGTGATGTGCGTCCAGCCCGACGGCACCTGGTACTACAACGTCACGCCCGAGAACATGGACCGCATCGTCGCGCAGCACCTGGTGGGCGGCGAGGTCGTGGAAGACCTGGTGTTCCACCAGGGGCCGGGACTCGAGTCCCCTCCGATCTAGGACCGTTCCGAACCAGGCGGCTGGAGCGGCGCCCTAAGGTCGATTCTTCGAAAAACTTCGGAAGGAAATTGAAGATGAAAATATCGGGAACCGCTTCCACAGGCTCCACGGCATCGCCGCTGACCGGAATTCCGACGCTCGGCAGGGCATCTTCGGCGATGCCGGTCTACGTCCGAACCGCCGAAGCGAAACAGGCGCAACGAGCTCCCATTGCGCACGGCATCGTCGACCGGGCTCCGCACCAGACGAGATCCATCTCCGAACTCCAGACGAATGCCAGACTCGCGGCCATCTTCCTGGATTCGTACCTGTCGCCCGGCGAAGCCATCGACCTCGGAAAGATGAACGTGGGCCGCGTGCCGGGATACATCTGTCGCAGAACGGCCAGCGGCGACGGCTTCGTGATCCAGACGCACGAGCAGGCCCGGTCGGCACCGTTCAGCGGACTGTTCTTTCCCTCGACGAACAACCCCGGCGGTGCGATCGCGCTGGACATGACACCCTTGACGTCAGCGGAACAGCTTCCGTTGCCGTCGCCTGTCGAGCAGGCGCTGTATGCAGCGTCGAGATTCACGGCGAGGTATCCGAAGGAAAGTCTGCTGTTTCCGCCCTGATCCGTCGATTTCCTGTCGGACTGCGTCAGGCGCAGGCGCAGCGGGGGTGTGAGTCGAAAGAATGCAGAATCGCCGCTCGAACGACAACGGCCAGGAACCGATCCCCCATGCTGACTGCACTCGCCTACACCATGATCCTCGTGTTCATGGCGCTCATCATGACCAAGCGCCTCTCGGCGATGGTCGCGCTGATCCTGGTCCCGATCGTCTTCGGCCTGATCGCCGGATTCGGCATGGGGCTCGGCCCGATGATGCTCGACGGCATCAAGAAGCTCGCGCCGACCGGCGTGATGCTGATGTTCGCGATCCTGTACTTCGGGATCATGATCGACGCCGGGCTGTTCGACCCGGCGGTGCGCTGGATCCTCAAGCTGGTGGGCAACGACCCGACCAAGATCGTGATGGGCACCTTCGTGCTCGCGACCTGCGTCTCGCTCGACGGCGACGGTTCCACCACCTACATGATCACCTGCGCGGCCATGCTGCCGCTCTACAAGCGCCTGGGCATGAGCCGGCTGGTGCTGACCTGCGTGGTCATGATGGCCGGCGGCAACATGAACATCCTGCCCTGGGGCGGCCCGACCGCGCGCGCGGCCAGCGCGCTGGGCGTGGACGTCGGGGAGCTGTTCGTGCCGATGATCCTGCCGATGGTGATCACCGGCGCCTGGGGTCTGCTCGTGGCGTTCTGGCTCGGCGGGCGCGAGAAGCGCCGGCTCGGCGGCCGCGTCGACCTGCCCGTGGCGCAGGACATCACCGCCGCCGACGAGGCCGTCGCGCTGTCGATCGCGCGGCCGGGCCTGATCTGGGTCAACTTCGCGCTGACGATCGCGCTGATGGTGCTGCTGGTCATGGGCGTGTTCCCGCTGCAGGTGCTGTTCATGGTGGCCGCGGCGATCGCCCTGATGATCAACTACCCGCGCCTCGACCAGCAGAAGGACCGGCTCGAGGCGCACGCCGCGAACATCGTGCCGGTGGTGGCGCTGATCTTCGCCGCCGGCATCTTCGTGGGCATCCTGTCGGGCACGAAGATGGTGGACGCGATCGCCGCCAGCGTGATCTCCGGCCTGCCCAACTGGCTCGAGCCCTACCTGGCGGTGGTCACGGCGGTGCTCAGCGTGCCGTTCACCTTCTTCATCTCCAACGACGCGTTCTACTTCGGCATCCTGCCGATCCTGGCCAAGGCCGGCGCGGTGCACGGTTTCACGGCCGCCGAGATCGGACGCGCGTCCCTCATCGGCCAGCAGGTGCACCTGCTGAGCCCGCTGGTGGCCTCGACCTACCTGCTGGTCGGCCTGGCGAAGGTGGAGTTCGGCGACCACCAGCGCTTCACGCTGCTGTGGGCGATGTCGGCGGCGCTGGTCATGCTGGCGGCCACGCTGCTGCTGGGCGTGATTCCGCTGGTGCGCTTGGGCTGAGGCGGGAGGAACGGACATGACGAACCGCGCGCCCCGCAGGCCCCTCGCGACGACCCGCCGTGCCGCCGTGCAGGGCCTGATCGCCCTGGGCCTGAGTCCGCTCGCCGCGGCGCAGAACGCCGGCAGCGACAGCACCGACGAACTGCTCGACTTCTCGCCGCGCTCGAAGCCGCCTGCCGGCTACGCGCCGGACTATGCGGCCCTCGTGCGCGCGGCCGAGGACGAAGGCCGGCTCGCCGTCTACTCGACCACCGACCTGGCCGTCGCGCAGCCGCTGGTGGACGATTTCCAGTCGCTCTATCCGCGCATCGCCGTCGACTACGAGGACCTGACGAGCACCGAGCTGCACCACCGCTTCGTCGCCGAGACGCAGCTCGGGCGCGACACCGCCGATGTGCTGTGGAGTTCGGCGATGGACCTGCAGGCCAGCCTGGTCGAGCAGGACTACGCGCTGACCTATGCCTCGCCGGAGGGCGCGGCCCTGCCGGCCTGGGCCCGGATGCGCGACCAGGCCTGGGCCACGACCTTCGAGCCGATCGTCGTCGCCTACAACCGCAAGCTGGTCGCGCAGCCGCCGCGCACGCACGCCGATCTCGCCGCCCTGCTGCAGCGCGATGCGGCGCTCAAGGGCAAGGTCGTCACCTACGACGTCGAGAAGTCCGGTCTCGGCTTTCTGCTGGCCGCGCAGGACGCGCGCGCGACGCCCGCGTTCTGGGACGTGGCGCAGGCCCTGGGCCGCGCCGACGTGCGTTTCGCCGCGACCACCTCGGCCATGCTCGGACAGATCGCCAGCGGGCGCGCCGCCATCGCCTACAACGTGCTCGGCGCCTATGCGCTCGCGCAGGCGCGGCGCAATCCGGAGATCGGCGTGATGTTCCCGACCGACTACACGCTGGTGCTGTCGCGGCTTCAGCTGATCGCCCGGCGTGCCCGGCGGCCGAACGCGGCGCGGCTGTGGGTCGACTACACGCTCTCCCGGCGCGGGCAGGCGCTGCTCGCGCGCCAGGGCGTCTACGCGATGCGCGCGGACGTGGGCGGCGAGGCGACCGCCGCGCAGCTGGCGCAGAAGCTGGGCGCGACGCTGAAGCCGATCGTGCCGGGCGTCGAACTCGCACGCGACCTGCAGCCGGCCGCCTATCGCGAATTCGTCGAGCGCTGGCGCGGCAGCCTGGGGCGACCGTTGCGCGGCCGCTAGCGCGCGGCATCTCGATGCCCCACGCCGTCGCCGCGCTGCGCGCCGCCCGCCTGGCGCGCAGCAGCAAGCCCTTCCTCGCGCGCGGCGGCTTCAGGCGCGAGCGCTGCGAAAGCTGCCGGCTCGCGACGACCCACTGCATGTGCGCCGTGCGCCCGACCGTCCCGACCCGCGCCGGCGTCTGCCTGCTCATGGCCGACATCGAGCCGCTCAAGCCGAGCAACACCGGCTGGCTGGTCGCGGACGTCGTGCCCGATACCTTCGCCTTCGGTTGGGCACGTACCGAGACCGATCCCGCGCTGCTCGCCCTGCTGGCCGATCCGCAGTGGGAGCCGTTCGTGGTGTTTCCGGGGCAGTACGCGGCGCCGGAGCGGGTGGTTCGCACCGTCATGCCGGTCGGCGGAGACGGGCGGACGACACGCAGGCGTCCTCTGTTCGTTCTGCTCGACGGGACGTGGGCCGAAGCGCGCAAGATGTTCGGCCGGAGTCCGTACCTGGACCCGCTGCCGGTACTGAGCCTCGCGCCCGCGCACGCGTCCCGCTATGCGCTGCGCAACTCGGGGCGCGGCGACCACTTCTGCACCAGCGAGGTGGCGGCGATGTGCCTGGACCTGGCCGGCGAGCCGGCGGTGGCCAGAACGCTGGAGGCGTACCTGGCGGTGTTCACGCATCACTACCTGTGCGCGAAGAACCAGCGCCCGGTGACGTGGGAGGGGACGGAGCATCGGCGGCTCCGAGAAGCCGGCCGCCAGCAAGGCATCGAAGGCGGATAACCCGGCCTCGCTGCCGCGAGCGTCACACCATCAAGGCCGGATCCTGCACGGCAGGCTGGCGCGCCGGGGCGTTGCTCCCCCACTGTCCGCCGGGAAACCAGTGGTCCGCCAGCGCCCGTGCATAGCTGTTGATCTGCTTGCCGAACGGATAGGCGATCCCTGTGCCGATCACCTGGCCGGCATGCTCCAGACCCACGACTCGGCCCATCGCGCCGCCGATCGTGGCGAACGCGTAGCTTGTGGCACCGGCAGTCGCCCACCCGGCGGTCATGACGGCGTGGTGACCGATGTGCTGTCCCGGATGGGCCGGAAGAGACGGAAGAGCCGGAAGGCGTTCGTAGACGGATCGCAGCATCCGGTCGTTGGGCGCGCGTTGTTCCTGCGATACCGCTCGCGCATCGTGCGG
>JAKONL010000218.1 GCA_022701965.1 Burkholderiaceae bacterium
GTCGCGCACGACGACGATCGTCAGCCCGGCTGGTCCGAGATTCTTCTGCGCACCGCCGAATGCCAGGCTGACGCGGCGCCAGTCGATCGGCCGCGAGGCGACGTGGGACGAGAAATCGATCACCAGCGGTGCCGTGCTCCCGAGCGCGGCGAGGTCGGGCAGTTCCTGGAATTCGACGCCGTTGATCGTCTCGTTGGTGCACACATGCACATAGGAGGCGTCTGAGCCGATCTTCCAGCTCGCCGGGTCGGGTAGCCGCGTATGACCGTCGGCCGCGTTGCTCGCGACGGTGCGCGCCTCGCAGTAGCGCTGCGCTTCCTTCTGCGACTTGATGCTCCAGCTTCCGGTGATCACGAAGTCGGCGGCGGTGCCGCACGACAGGTTCATCGGCACAATCGCGTTTTCGCCGAGGCCGCCGCCTTGCATGAACAGGATGTGGAAATGGTCGGGAACCGCCAGCAGCGCACGCAGGTCGGCTTCCGCCTTCGTAGCGATGACGCCGAACTCCTTGCCCCGGTGGCTCATCTCCATCACGCCCATGCCCGAACCGTTCCAGTCGAGCATCTCGGCGGCCGCGCGCTGCAGCACGGCTTCGGGCATGGCTGCGGGCCCGGCGGAGAAGTTGTAGGGCCGGCCGTGCGGCGAAGGGACCGTTTCCGGCATCACTTCTTGACGGGCGCCTTGGCCGCCGGTGCCTTGGCGGCGGGCTGCTGCGCGGCCTGTCCGTCGGTCGGGGCACCGAGCGCCTTGGCCACCGCGACGTTCAGCGTCTGCAGCTTGGGATCGATGGTCGGGCGCACGTCGGCGACGAGCTTCTGCGTGAGGGCGGAGCCGAGCTGGGGGTTGAGGTCGGAGAACTTCTTGTTGAGCGGCGAACTCAGCCACGCGACCAGCTGGCGCAGTTCTTCTTCGCTGAAGTTCTGCTCGAGCAGGGGGCCGACCGTGCTGGGCGCGAGCTGCACGGCCTTGTCGCGCACGATCGGGAATGCCTCGGAAACGTACTTCTGGATCTCGGCCTCGGCCGCCTTGCCGAGCGTCTCGCGCTTCTCGGGCGCGACCTTGGCCTGGAGGTAGTCGCCGCCGGCCTGGATGATGGGCGCCACGGAATCGTTGACCAGAATGCGTGCCATGCCTTCGACGGCGGGGCGCTGCACTTCGAGCAGCTGCTTGACCAGTGCCGCCTTGTCCTGCGCCATGGCGATCGAACTGGCGGCCAGTGCGACCGTCAGGACCGCGAACTTGATTTTTTTCACTGAGGATTCTCCGTTGAAGATGTTGGAATGTCGCCGTCGTCGCTATCGACGTTGTCGGCAAGCGCGTCGTTCTCGACGATGCGTTGCAGCCCGCTGAGCTTGGAGCCTTCGTCCAGACCGATCAGCGTCACGCCCTGCGTGGCGCGTCCGAGTTCGCGGATTTCGGCGACGCGGGTGCGAACCAGCACGCCCTTGTCGGTGATCAGCATGATCTCGTCGTCGACATGGACCAGCGTTGCCGCGACGACCTTGCCGTTGCGCTCGCTCTGTTGAATGGCAATCATGCCTTTGGTTCCCCGGCCATGCCGGGTGTACTCGGCAATGCTCGTTCTTTTGCCGTAGCCGTTGCGCGTGGCGGTCAGCACGCTCTGCTCGCCATCCTCGGCCACCAGCATGGCGATCACGCCCTGGCCGTCGTCGAGCATCATGCCGCGCACGCCGCGCGCGTTGCGTCCCATCGGGCGGACGTCGTTCTCGTCGAAACGAACCGCCTTGCCGCCATCGGAGAACAGCATCACGTCATGCTTGCCGTCGGTGAGCGCGGCGCCGATCAGGTAGTCGCCCGGATCGAGATCGACCGCGATGATGCCCGCCTTGCGCGGATTGCTGAATTCGTCGAGCGTCGTCTTCTTGACCGTGCCCATCGAGGTGGCCATGAACACGTACTGGTCGGCCGGGAAGGTACGTTTCTCGCCCGTGAGGGCGAGCACGACGTTGATCTTCTCGCCCTCCTGAAGCGGAAACATGTTCACGATCGGGCGCCCTCGCGAGCCGCGCGAGCCCGCCGGCACTTCCCATACCTTCAACCAGTAGAGCCGGCCGCGATTGGAAAAGCACAGGATGTAGTCGTGCGTGTTGGCGATGAAGAGCTGGTCGATCCAGTCGTCTTCCTTCGTCGCCGTGGCCTGCTTGCCGCGGCCGCCGCGCTTCTGCGCGCGGTATTCGCCGAGCGGCTGGCTCTTGATGTAGCCGCTGTGCGAGAGCGTCACGACCATGTCGGTCGGGGTGATCAGGTCCTCCGTCGAAAGATCGAAGGCGCTGTGCTCGACCTGGCTGCGCCGAGCGCCCAGCTTGGTCTGGCCGAACTCGGTGCGGATGGTCGTCAGCTCGTCGCCGATGATCGTCGAGACGCGCTCGGGCCGGGCGAGGATGTCGAGCAGATCGTCGATTTCCGCCATGACGTCGCGGTACTCGGCGACGATCTTGTCCTGCTCGAGGCCGGTCAGGCGCTGCAGGCGCATCTGGAGGATTTCCTGTGCCTGCGTCTCCGAAAGCCGGTAGAGGCCGTCGCTGCCCATGCCGAACTCGAGTTTGAGGCCGTCGGGGCGGTAGTCGTCGGCATTGATCGTTCCGCCGTCGGAGCGCGTGCGCGTGAGCATCTCGCGCACAAGCTTGCTGTCCCAGGCGCGGGTCATCAGTTCCGACTTGGCGACCGGCGGCGTCGGCGCATTGCGGATGATGGCGATGAACTCGTCGATGTTCGCCAGCGCGACGGCCAGACCTTCGAGCACATGGCCGCGTTCGCGCGCCTTGCGCAGCGTGAAGACGGTGCGGCGCGTGACGACTTCGCGGCGATGCTGCAGGAAAACCTCGATCAGGTCCTTCAGATTGCACAGCTTCGGCTGGCCGTTGACCAGCGCCACCATGTTGATGCCGAAGGTGTCCTGCAGCTGCGTCTGCTTGTAGAGGTTGTTGAGAACGACCTCCGGTACCTCGCCGCGCTTGAGTTCGATCACCAGACGCATGCCCGACTTGTCGGATTCATCCTGGATGTGGCTGATCCCCTCGATCTTCTTCTCGTGCACGAGTTCGGCCATGCGCTCCTGCAGCGTCTTCTTGTTGACCTGATAGGGAAGCTCGTCGACGACGATGGCCTGGCGCTGGCCGCGGTCGATGTCCTCGAAATGGCAGCGCGCGCGCATCACCACCTTGCCGCGACCCGTGCGGTAGCCGTCCTTGATGCCGTTGATGCCGTAGATGATGCCGGCGGTCGGAAAGTCCGGTGCCGGAATGATCTCCATCAGATCGTCGATGCTCGCCTGCGGATGGCGAAGCAAGTGCAGGCATGCATCGACCACCTCGTTGAGGTTGTGTGGCGGGATGTTCGTCGCCATGCCGACCGCAATGCCGCCGGCGCCGTTGACCAGCAGATTGGGAAGCTTGCTCGGAAGTACGACCGGCTCTTTTTCCGAGCCGTCGTAATTGTCCTGGAAATCGACCGTCTCCTTGTCGATATCGCCCAGCATTTCATGGGCGATTTTAGAAAGCCTGATTTCGGTATATCGCATTGCCGCGGCCATATCGCCGTCGACCGAGCCGAAATTGCCCTGGCCGTCGACAAGCATATGCCGCATCGAAAAATTCTGGGCCAGCCGGACGATCGTGTCGTAAACCGATTGATCTCCATGAGGATGATATTTGCCGATCACGTCGCCGACGATGCGTGCGGACTTCTTGTAGGGCCGATTCCAGTCGTTGTTCAACTCGTGCATCGCGAACAGGACCCGGCGATGCACGGGCTTGAGTCCGTCTCTGGCGTCGGGCAGCGCGCGGCCCACGATCACGCTCATCGCGTAATCGAGATAGCTTCGGCGCATTTCCTCTTCGAGGCTTATGGGCAGGGTTTCTTTGGCGAACGAGGTCATGGGCGGCAGGCAGTCAGCGAAGGGGCGATTTTACGCCTCGAAAGTTGTCGCAATGCCGCAACACATGGCGGCTATTCCGCGCCCGTCCTACGCTTCGCGTCCGGGGCGCAGCCGGTTTGCCAAAGACCCTATGGCACAATCGCCTCAACGTTTTGGGTGGTGGTCACTTAAAGCGTCCTTGATTCGCAGCGCGGCTGCGGCTTTTTCCCCAAGAGGAGAACCATGAAGAAACTGAATAAAGTGGCGATGATGTTTGCAGTCGCTGCGCTCGCCACTGCCGCCGGCGCGCAGACCCGTGTCACCGCTGCAAACGGCGGTCCCGTGATCGACAACTGGCAGAACGGCACCGGCGAACTCGTGTGGAAGAACGGCACGAACGAACTGTGCTGGCGCGATGCCAACTGGACGCCTGCGACGGCCGCCCGCGGTTGCGATGGCGCACTGGTTCCCATGGCCGCACCCGCTGCACCTGTCGCAATGCCGCCGGCCCCGCCTGCACCGCCAGTGCCACCGGCACCGCCCGCAGCATCGAAGGTGACCTTTGCTGCCGACGCGTTCTTCGACTTCGACAAGTCGGTTCTGAAGCCAGAAGGCCGCGCCAAGCTCGACGATCTGGTGTCGAAGATCCGTGATGTGAACCTCGAGGTGATCATTGCAGTGGGTCATACCGATTCCGTCGGCTCCGATGCCTACAACCAGCGCCTGTCGGTTCGTCGCGCTGAAGCAGTGAAGGCCTATCTGGTGACCAAGGGTATCGAACGCAATCGCGTCTACACCGAAGGCAAGGGCGAGAAGCAGCCAGTTGCGGACAACCGCACCAAGGAAGGCCGTGCCAAGAACCGCCGCGTGGAAATCGAAGTGGTTGGTACGCGCGCAAATCGTTGATTCTCGAATCTTCGGTAAAAAGAACCCCGCCAAGGCGGGGTTTTTTTATGGAGAATTAATTGCGCTCCCAAGATAAATACGCATGAAGCAGGTGGAGACTTGCGATCCCGGATAATTCTCGAATGAACAATCAAGTCAACGCCGACCCCGCAGAGCTTGCCAAGTTTTCTGATCTGGCACATCGCTGGTGGGATCGCCAGAGCGAGTTCCGGCCTCTTCACGAAATCAATCCGCTGCGACTCGAATGGATCGACGGACTGGCACCGATCAACGGTCGGCGCGTGTTGGACGTGGGATGCGGCGGCGGAATCCTTTCTGATTCGATGGCTCGAAAAGGAGCAGATGTGCTCGGCATCGATCTGGCCGAGAAGGCTCTCAAAGTCGCCCAGTTGCACGCGTTGGAAGCCGGGACCACGGGGATCCGATATCGCTCCGTCAGCGTCGAACAATTGGCGATCGAGCAAGGGGCAAGTTTCGATGTCGTGACCTGCATGGAGATGCTCGAGCACGTCCCTGACCCGGCATCCGTGGTCGAGGCATGCGCCAAGCTGGCCCGGCCCGGCGCATGGATTTTCTTCTCCACGATACATCGCAGTCCCAAGGCATTCCTGTTCGCAATCCTCGGCGCGGAATATGTCTTGCGTATGCTGCCGCGTGGAACACATGAGTACCAGAAATTCATACGGCCGAGTGAACTGGCTGATTACTGCCGTGCTGCCGGTCTTGAAATCGTCAGCATGCGTGGGCTGCAATACAACCCGTTGACACGGCGCTACTGGCTCAGCGACGACACCAGCGTCAATTACATGTTCGCAACTCGCAAGCCGGCATGACGACGTTTTGGACCCCACGCGCAGTTCTTTTCGACCTTGACGGAACCTTGGTGGACAGTGCGCCTGGGTTAGGTGCTGCGGCAAACAAGATGCGGGTCGATCGCGGCATGCCGGAACTGCCGGCAGGGCTCTATCGACCCATGGCTGGTTCCGGAGCACGAGGCATGTTGGATATCGCCTTCGCCGTTTCTCCCGACGCACCCGGCTACGCTGACTTGCGTGACGAATTTTTCTCGAACTACGAGGCGGGCATGCTGTCGAACACGACGGTATTCGAAGGGGTGCCCCACGTGATCGAGGCCTTGCTCGCCCGCGGACTTCGTTGGGGTGTCGTGACGAACAAGTCCAGTCGCTTCACCGACCCGTTGACACGATCGATCGCACTTTTTTCGACGGCTTCCGCCATCGTCAGTGGAGACACCACGCCGTTCTCTAAGCCACATCCCGAGCCGTTGTTCGAGGCTGCGCGACGCACGGATGTCGATCCCGGCGATTGTGTGTATGTCGGGGACGACGTTAGAGACATCGTGGCAGGCCGGGCAGCGGGCATGCGGACCATCGCCGCAACCTATGGTTACATCGGCGTTGAGTCCGATGTCGGTCGATGGGGTGCAGACGGAGGCATCGAATCACCGATCGAGCTCTTGAAATTGCTGAATCTGGCGTAAACTTCGACACTTGGGGCTGCACTGGTTTCGACGTGGGTTCGGAGTCGCAGCGGGGCATGTCGAGCTGAATGCGCTCGTAAATCAGATTCAAAAAAACTAACTGCAAACGATAAACAGTTCGCAATCGCTGCTTAATTGAAGCGACTTTGCAACAGCACGCTGATGGGCTGGGCAATAGGATGACGAAGCAATTCGTTGTTCTTGAGCTGCAAAGATAATTACATCGGCTGGTTCTTGTCCGGGTACCTTGGGCAAGAACGAGAAAATAGGGTGCTGGCGTTCGATATAGCGTGCGACTGCGCGATGTCGAGGGCGAGATCAAATCAGATCGCTAAACATGTAGAACTGCGCGATGAAGGCTTGCGGACGGGGGTTCGAATCCCCCCAGCTCCACCATATGAGTATCTGATTTCTTGGACGAACGCCTGAATCCGACCGGGCATTGAAATGACTTGATGGCGCGCGTCGCCACGTAATAATTGTCAAGATTGCTTTTTTGGACTGAGCGCTAAAGTGCTACGAGTTAATTCAACTCGAGGTTCGAATGTCCAGTCCCAATGACCACTTGACCAGGTACTACGACGAAGTACCGTACCAATCTCACCCGTTTCCTCAGACCACCGTTGAACATCTTGCGACACGGGCATTCATGTTCGGTCTCGACGCGCAGCACCCGTCGTCGGCCCGCGTTCTCGAAATCGGGTGCGCTGGCGGTGGGAATCTCATACCCTTTGCTGCGAGATTTCCGGAATCCGAAGCTGTCGGCTTCGATCTTTCGAGTGTTCAGATCGAGCAGGGGCGCGCGGAAGTACGGCGTGCCGGGTTGAAGAATATCGATCTTCGAGTGATGGATGTCGCCGATATCGACGAGTCGCTCGGACAATTCGACTATATCGTCTGCCATGGGGTCTACAGCTGGGTGCCGGGCGTGGTTCAGGATGCGATCCTGCGTGTCTGCGAGAAGCATCTGGCGCCGGATGGTATCGCCTATGTGAGCTACAACGTCTATCCCGGGTGGAAGGCCCGCGAGATCGTGCGCGATGCGATGCTGCTGCGTGGTGGGCCGCGCGAGACACCCGAGGAAAAACTGGCGTTCGGGCGTGGAATGCTGGAATTCCTCGAACAGTCCTCCAGACCCGACAGCGTCCTGAGGAAGGCAATGGATGAAACCATG
>JAKONL010000477.1 GCA_022701965.1 Burkholderiaceae bacterium
GCGCCAGGGCATGGCCGAGACCTTTCCGCAGCTCGGGCCGGTGCGGCTCGACTACTGCTGGGGCGGCCTGGTCGACATGACGCAGGACCGCCTGCCGCATGCCGGCGAGCGCGACGGCCTCTACTACGCCACCGGCTACAGCGGCCACGGCACGCAGATGTCGGTGCACATGGGCCAGCGCATGGCCGAGGTCATGAACGGCGACGTGCAGGCCAACCCGTGGCGCGACCGCGCCTGGCCGGCGATTCCCGGGCACGTCGGGCCGCCGTGGTTCCTGCCCTTCGTCGGCGCGTACTACAGATTGAAGGACCGGCTGGCCTGACCCGACCCACGTCGGCGGCGGCACGGGCCTTGCAGAGTTTCGGTTTCGGTTTCGGTTTTCTTCCACTCGATCAACCAGGAGTCCCCATCATGAGAGACAGCAGCAACAAGAGCTTCGAGACGCTCGTCGGTCCCGGCGAAAGCACCCGCATGATGGAGTCGCTCAAGCGCGGCGCCTCGCGACGCGACATCCTGGCGATGCTGATGGCCGGCGGCATGCAGGCCACCCTCGCCGGCGGCCTGGCCGGCGTGGCGATGACGGCGCACGCGCAGACGCCGCGCCGCGGCGGCAAGATCCGCGTGGCCGCGGCCACCGCCGCCGTGACCGACACGCTCGATCCGGCCAAGCAGTCGAACCAGTCGGACTACGTGCGCTGCAACATGGTCTACAACAGCCTGACCGTGCTCGACGCGAGCCTGACGCCGCAGCCGTCGCTGGCCGAATCCTTCACCACCCGCGACGCCAAGACCTGGGTCTTCAAGCTGCGCAACGGCGTGACGTTCCACGACGGCAAGTCGCTCGCGCCGGCCGACGTGGTCTTCTCGCTGATGCGCCACAAGGACGCGGCCACCGCCTCCAAGGCGAAGGTGCTGGCCGACCAGATCGAGACCGTGACGGCCAGCGGCCCGAACGAGGTCACCATCGTGCTGACCGCGCCCAACGCCGACCTGCCGGTCATCGTCGGCACCTTCCACTTCCACATCGTCAAGGACGGCACCACCGACTTCGCCTCGGGCATCGGCACCGGCCCGTACAAGCTCAAGGAATTCAAGCCGGGCGTGCGGACGGTGGTGGTGCGCAACGAGGCGTACTGGAAGCCGGGCAAGCCCTACCTCGACGAGATCGAGTTCGTCGGCATCGGCGACGAGAACGCGCGCATCAACGCGCTGCTGTCGGGCGGCATGGACCTGGTGGCTTCGGTCAACCCGCGCGCCGTGGAACGCGTCAAGGGCACGCCGGGCTACGCGATCTTCACGACGCAGTCGGGCCAGTACTCCGACCTGATCATGCGCAAGGACACGGGTCCGGGCACGAACAACGACTTCGCGCTGGCGATGAAGTACATGCTCGACCGCGAGCAGATGAAGAAGACGATCGCGCTCGACTACGCCGTCATCGCCAACGACCAGCCGATCGACCCGACCAACCGCTTCTACTTCAAGGACCTGCCGCAGCGGCCGTTCGACCTCGACAAGGCCAAGTTCCACCTGCAGAAGTCGGGCTTCTCGGGCAAGGTCCCGGTGGTGGTGTCGCCGGCGGCCATGTACTCGGTGGAGACCGCGCTGCTGATGCAGCAGTCGGGCCAGCGCATCGGCCTGGACATCGACGTCAAGCGCATGCCCGCCGAGGGCTACTGGTCGACCCACTGGCTCAACAGCCCGGTCGGTTTCGGCAACGTCAATCCGCGCCCGAGCGCCGACGTGCTGCTCACGCAGTTCTTCAAGTCCGACGCCGCCTGGAACGAATCGCGCTTCAAGAGCGAGAAGTTCGACCAGCTGCTGCTCGCCTCGCGCGCCGAGACCGATCTGGCCAAGCGCAAGCAGATGTACGCCGACATGCAGGTCATGATCCACAACGAGTCGGGCATCGGCATTCCGCTGTTCCTCGCGAGCATCGACGGCCACACGAGCAAGCTCAAGGGCCTGTCGCCGATCCCGCTGGGCGGCCTGATGGGCTACTCCTTCGCCGAGAACGTCTGGCTGGAGGCGTGAGACACCCCCAGGCTTGCTCGCTTCGCGTAGCCGCCGACCCCCTTGCAGGGGGCAACACCTGCAGTCCGGCGAAGCCGGTCCTGCGGTGTTCCCGGCCGGTGCAGCAGCGCTGTTTCCTTTAAGGCGATGAAATGAACCTCGTGATCCTGAAGCTCCTCGCGCAGCGCGTGGCGATGGCCCTGGTCTCGCTGCTCGTGGTGTCGGCGATCGTCTTCGCGATCACGTCGGTGCTGCCGGGCGACGCGGCGCAGGAGCAGCTGGGCCAGGACGCCACGCCGGCGGCGCTGGCGGCCCTGCGCGCGCAGATGGGCCTGGACGTGCCGGCGCCGGTGCGCTACCTGCGCTGGCTCGGCGGCATGCTCAAGGGCGACCCCGGCGTCTCGATCACCACGCAGATGCCGGTGCACGACCTGATCGCGAGCCGGCTGCCGAACTCGCTGCTGCTCGCCGCCGTGACGGCCCTGTTCTCGGTGCCCATCGCGCTGGTGCTGGGCATCTCGTCGGCGGTCTGGCGCGGCTCGTGGTTCGACCGCGTGGTCTCGACGACGGCGGTCGGCGTGGTGTCGGTGCCCGAGTTCCTGGTGGCGACGCTCGCGGTGCTGGTCTTCGCCGTCAAGCTCAAGTGGTTGCCGGCGCTTTCCTATGCCAGCGACATCGACTCGGTCGGGCAGATGCTGCGCGCCTTCGCGATGCCGGTGCTGAGCCTGTGCTGCGTGATCATCGCGCAGATGATGCGCATGACGCGCGCCGCGGTGAGCGACCAGCTCGAAGCCCCGTACATCGAGATGGTGCGCCTGAAGGGCGCGTCGCCGATGCGCATGGTGCTCGCGCACGCGCTGCCCAATGCGGTCGGCCC
Organism: Burkholderiaceae bacterium; assembly: GCA_022701965.1. The sequence goes on from JAKONL010000477.1 coordinate 2,891, forward strand.
GATCGCCAACGCCGTGGCGCTGAGCCTGTCGTACCTGCTGGGCGGCGTGATCATCATCGAGACCATCTTCAACTACCCCGGCATCGCCAAGCTGATGGTCGACGGCGTCTCCCAGCGCGACATGCCGCTGGTGCAGACCTGCGCCATGATCTTCTGCGCCGCCTACCTGATGCTGGTGACGATCGCCGACATCTTCGGCATCGTCGCGAACCCGCGGCTGCGCCACCGCTAGAGAACCGGAGACCCGTTCCATGGCATCCATCGCTCCCGTTTCCGCCGCCGCGCCGGCGGTCCCTTCGCGCGCCGGCCGCTCGATGCGCTGGTTCGGAGGCTTCGGTATCTCCGGCCTGCTCGGCCTCGTGGTGGTCGCGTTCTGGATCCTCGCCGCGCTGTTCGGCCCGGCGGTGCTGGCGCGGGGCTTCGTCGGCGCCGGCAGCGCGCCGGTGTTCGCGCCGATGAGCGCGGCGCACTGGCTGGGCACCGACTACCTCGGGCGCGACATGCTGGTGCGCGTGATCGACGGCGCGCGCTTCACCGTCGGCGTGGCCTTCGGCGCGACGCTGCTCGCCAGCGGCCTGGGCACCACGCTCGCGCTGTTCGCCGCGGCGAGCGGCGGCTGGGTCGACGGCGCGGTCAGCCGCTTCCTCGACACCATGACCGCGATCCCGAGCAAGATGTTCGCGCTGATCATGGTCGCGGGCTTCGGCTCCTCGGTGGGGATGCTGATCTGCATCGCGGCCCTCATCTACATCCCGGGCGCCTACCGCATCGCCCGCTCGCTGGCCGTGAACATCGACGCGCTCGACTACGTGACGGTGGCGCGCGCGCGCGGCGAGGGCAAGCTCTACGTGATGCTGCGCGAGATCCTGCCCAACATTGTCGGCCCGATGCTGGCCGACCTCGGCCTGCGCTTCGTCTACATCGTGCTGCTGCTGGCCGGCCTGAGCTTCCTCGGCCTGGGGCTGCAGCCGCCGGCGGCCGACTGGGGCTCGCTGGTGCGCGAGAACATCGGTTCGCTGGCCGACGCCGGCGCCTCGGTGATCGCGCCGGCGGCCGCCATCGCGAGCCTGACCATCGCGGTCAATCTCGTCATCGACAACCTGCCGGGCCGCGCGGCCCGCGAAAAGGGAGCACGCTGATGGGCGCTACCGTCGTCGTCGAAGGGCTGACCATCACCGCCGGCGCGCTCACGCTGGTCGACGCGCTCACGTTCACGATCCAGCCCGGCGAGGTGCTCGCGCTGATCGGCGAGTCGGGTTCGGGCAAGACCACCACCGCGCTCGCGCTCATGGGCTATGCGCGCTCGGGCTGCGCCATCTCCGGGGGCAGCGTGCGCATCGGCGACGTCGACATGCTGCACCTGAAGCCGGCCGAGCAGCGCGCCATGCGCGGCCGCACGGTGGCCTACATCGCGCAGAGCGCGGCAGCGTCGTTCAATCCGTCGCGCACGATCATGGACCAGGTGGTGGAGCCGACGCGCATCCACCGCACCTGCACGCCGCAGGAGGCCGAAGCCAAGGCGGTCGCGCTGTTCCGCGAACTCGCGCTGCCCGATCCGGAGACCATCGGCGAGCGCTATCCGCACCAGGTCTCGGGCGGCCAGCTGCAGCGCCTGATGGCCGCGATGGCGCTGATCACCGACCCCGAGCTGGTGATCCTCGACGAGCCGACCACCGCGCTCGACGTGACCACGCAGATCGAGGTGCTGCGCGCCTTCCGCCGCGTGGTGCGCCAGCGCCGCGCCACCGCCGTCTACGTGAGCCACGACCTGGCCGTGGTGGCGCAGATGGCCGACCACATCCTGGTGCTGCGCAACGGCCAGATGCGCGAGATGAACTCGACCGCCCGGATCATCGAGACGCCGGCCGACGCCTATACGCAGAGCCTGCTGGCCGCGGCGCGGCCGGCACCGCGCGCGGCCGGCCAGACTTCCGGCGATTCGGAACTGCTGCTCGAGGTGCGCGAGCTGTCGGCCGGCTACGGGCCGATCGACGCGAAGGGTCAGCCGGCCAAGCTGATCCTCGAGGACATCAACCTGAAGCTCTACCGCGGCCAGGCGATCGGCGTGATCGGCGAATCCGGGTCGGGCAAGACGACGCTGGCGCGCGCCGTTGCGGGGCTGATCTCGCCCTGCCACGGCAGCATGATGTTCGCCAACCGCGAGCTCAAGCCCGGCCTCGCGGCGCGCGACAGGGACGAGCTGCGCCGCATCCAGATCGTGTTCCAGATGGCCGACACGGCGCTCAACCCGTCGCAGACCATCGAGCGCATCCTGGCGCGGCCGCTGCAGTTCTACAAGGGCCTGCGCGGCGAGCCGCTGAGAAACCGCATCCACGAGCTGCTCGACCTGGTGAAGCTGCCGCGCAGCGTGGCCGGCCGGCTGCCGGGCGGGCTCTCGGGCGGGCAGAAGCAGCGCGTGAACCTCGCGCGCGCCCTGGCCGCCGACCCCGACCTGATCCTGTGCGACGAGGTCACCTCGGCGCTGGACACGGTGGTCGCCGCGGCGGTGCTCGACCTGATGGCCGAACTGCGCCGGGAGCTCGGCGTGTCCTATCTCTTCATCAGCCACGACCTGCACACCGTGCGCGCCGTCTGCGACGAGATCGTGGTCATGCAGCACGGGCGCAAGCTCGCGCAGGTGGCTCGGGCAGACTACGACCGCGGCCCGCACCATCCGTACTACGAACTGCTGGCGCGCTCGGTCCCCGAACTCCGCCAGGGATGGCTGGACGAGAAGGACCACGCGCCCGCCTGAAACGAAAGAGACACGACATGACACATCCCCTCGAACTCCAGCGCCAGGACCTGATGCCCGGCACCCAGCTCATCGGCGGCGAATGGCGCGAGGCCGGCGACGGCCGCCGTCTCGACGTGACCGACCCGTCGACCGACGCGGTGTTCGCCAGCGTGCCCGACGGCAACGCGGCCGACGCCCGTGCCGCCGCCGACGCCGCGCACGCGGCCTTCCCGGCCTGGCGCGCCGTGCCGGCCAAGCAGCGCGCGCAGATCATCAAGCGCTGGAACGACCTGATCGTCGCGAACCAGGAGGACCTGGGTCGCCTCATTTCGCGCGAGCAGGGCAAGCCGCTGGCCGAAGGCAAGGGCGAGGTGCTGTACGC
>JAKONL010000225.1 GCA_022701965.1 Burkholderiaceae bacterium
GAAGATGGCGGGCATCAGGCGGGACTGGTAGTCGACCAGCACGAGCTGGGATTGGGAGGCGTCGAGCAGCATGGGATCGGTGGGTTCGAAAGAGAAGAAGGACGGCCGGCGCATGTGTCCGACCCGCGACCCGAACCGTACCACCGCGCCGGCCGGCATTGGCGTGCGCCGCGCGCATAGACTGGATCGATGCTTCGACTCCTCACCGTACCGATCGCGCTGTGCGCCCTGCTCGGCGCTGGCTGCGCCTCGCGCCCGGCCACGGTTCCGATGCCGACGCGTTTCGACGCCGGCGCCTGCCCGACGGCCACCGACACCCTCCTCGTGCTGTTGCCCGGCGCCCTTTCTCCGATCGACGAGTTCGAGCGCGAAGGCTTCATCGACGCGGTCCGCGAGCGCGGTCTGGCGGTGGACGTGGTGCGTGCGGACGCGCACCGGGCCTACTACGACGCCTCCCTCGCCGTGGTGCAGCGCCTGCGCGAGGACGTGATCGTGCCGGCGCGGGCCCGCGGCTACCGCTCGATCTGGATCGCGGGCATCTCCCTGGGCGGCCTCGGCGGCATGCTGTATGCGCAGGCGCATCCGGCCGAACTGACGGGTCTGGTCCTCATCGCGCCCTACCTGGGCGAACGCGCGACGGCCACCGAGATCGACAACGCCGGCGGACTGCTGCGCTGGCAGGCGCCGACCGAGCCGCTGCAGCCGGCGCAGCGCGCGTCGCGCGAATCCCGCGACCCGGCGCTCTGGCGCTGGCTGCAGGCCCGTGCGACGCAGCCCCCGGACGCGGGCTCGCTGCCGCTCTACCTGGGCTATGGCCGCGACGATCGCTTCGCCTTCCACCATCGCCTGCTCGCCGCCGCCCTGCCCGCCGACCGCGTGGCGACCACAGAAGGCGGCCACGACTGGCCGGAATGGAAACGACTCTGGGGGTCGCTGCTGTCGACACTGCCCCTGCCGCGCTGCGGCTGAGCGACTCCGCCGTGGCACACGCCCGGCCAGGTCCGACATCGTCCGGCCGGTCCTAGTCCGGTCGCAGCCTGATGAGCTTGCCGCCGCGCGACGCGTCGGTCAGCACGTAGAGCAGGCCGTCCGGGCCCTGCTTCACGTCGCGGATGCGCGCGCGGCCGTCCTCGAGCAGCTTGTGTTCGGCGACCACCTTGCCGTCCTTCAGTTCGATGCGGTCGAGGTAGCCGAACTTGAGCGAGCCCACGAACAGGTTGCCTTTCCAGGCGGCGCCGTAGCGATCGCTGGTGAGGAAGGCCATGCCCGAGGTCGCGATCGACGGCACCCAGTGATGCAGCGGCTGCGCCATGCCCTCCTTGCTGGTGAGGCCGTCACCGATCCTGCCGCCGCCGTAGTTCTCGCCGTAGGTGACGACCGGCCAGCCGTGGTTGGCGCCGGCCTCGGGCACATTGATCTCGTCGCCGCCCTGCGGACCATGTTCGGTCATCCACAACCGGCCGTCGGGCGCGAGCGTGGCGCCCTGGCCGTTGCGATGACCATGGCTCCAGATCTCGGGCAGGGCCCCGGCACGTCCGACGAAGGGGTTGTCGGGCGGCACCGTGCCGTCCTTGCGGATGCGCACGATCTTGCCGAGATGGTTGTCGAGCTTCTGCGCGTCGTCCTTGCGGCCGAACCGATCGCCCAGGGTCAGGAACAGCGTGCCGTCGCGCGCCTCGACGATGCGGCAACCGAAATGCGCCGAGCTGGCGACCTTGGGTTTCTGGCTGAAGAGGACCTTGACCGATTCGAGCCGCGTGCGATCGCCCGACAGGCGCGCACGGGCCAGGGCCGTGCCATTGGCCGAACCCGACGCGGCGGGTTCGGAAAAGCAGAAGTAGACCGTGCGGTTCGCAGCGAAGTCCGAATCGACCCGCACGTCCAGCAGACCACCCTGCCCGCTCGAAGCGACCGTCGGCACACCCGAGAGCGCCGTGCCGAGCCTGCCGTCGGACTCCACCACGCGCAAGCGGCCCGCTTTCTCGCTGACCAGGAAGCGCCCCTCGGGCAGGAAGGCGACACCCCATGGATTCTCCAGTTCCGAGGTCACGACCTCGCTGCGCACCTGGGCCGTGGCCGATGCGACCGCCGCCAGCAGGGCGATGGCGACAGCCGATCCGGTCGAGCAACGACCGGGAATTCCATGTGAAGACGTCATCGATGAACCTCAGAAACTGGATTTGATTTCCAATTGAAACGATTACAAGTTCACGATATCCAATAAACTTTTATCCTGTGCTTCAATTGACAGCTTACTTTTTTCTGATCTTCGATTGATAAACTAATTCCTTACAAAGCCAGAAAAATCAATTGAAACAACGGCTTACGTCAGGTAATTGATGTCGATTCGAGGTTGACACTCACTGTCGTCGTCAATATCCTACGCGGCATGCGTTTCACCGTCCTACTTGCCGCCCTCGTCCTGGCTTCGACCGCTCATGCATCGCCCCCCCAGGACCGGTCGGAAGCCATGGACCGGATGCTGTTCGAGCGTGGCCTGATCAGCCATCTGCAGCAGGTTCGTCAGACCGTCGTCGACCGCACGTCCGACCTGGTCGACACCGCCTTCGGTTTCCTCGGCGTGCCCTATCGCCGCGGAGGCAACAGCGCCGAGACCGGCTTCGACTGCAGCGGTTTCGTTCGCGCCATCTACACCCAGACCATCGGCCACCTGCTGCCGCGCCGGGCCGAGGAACAGGCCGCCGCGACCGAGAAGATCGACCGCACCGACCTCAAGCCGGGTGACCTGGTGTTCTTCAACACCATGCGCCGCGCCTTCAGCCACGTCGGCATCTACATCGGCGACGGCAAATTCATCCACGCGCCCAAGCCGGGCGCCACGGTGCGGGTCGAGAACTTCGAAGGCAACTACTGGCAGCGACGCTTCGACGGCGCGCGGCGTGTCCAGGCATCGGCCG
>JAKONL010000276.1 GCA_022701965.1 Burkholderiaceae bacterium
GGTGCCGGCGATCCGCCAGCGCATGGTCGACAACCTCGCGCATGTCGACGAGAAGCTGGCCCGGCGCGTGGCCGAGCCTCTGGGCATCGGTGCCCCCGATGCGCGGGCCGCAGCCGGCCGCCCGGGCTTCCGCGACCACCGCATCGCCTCCACCCTGGAGGAGTCGCGCGCGCTGAGCATGGTCGACACCGGCGACGGTTCGGTCAAGACACGCAAGGTCGCGATCCTCGTGGCCGACGGTGTCGACTCGGCATCGCTCAAGCCGATCCGCGAGGCCATCGAGGCCGCGGGCGTGACCTGCAAGGTCATCGGGCCGCGCCTCGGGACCGTGGCGAGCGCGTCCAAGCGCCAGATCGAGGTGGATGCCACGTTCGCCGCGATGCCGTCGGTCATGTTCGACGCCGTGCTGGTACCGGCCGGCAAGGACGGCATCGCCGCACTGGCGCAGAACGGAGACGCCGTGCATTTCGTGATGGAGGCCTTCAAGCACTGCAAGGCGATCTGCACGGTCGGCGAAGGTGTCGGCCTCCTGCGTGCGCTGCAGCTGGGCGACGAGCCGGCCGCTGCCGGGCTGGTCGTCGCGAAGACGCCGGTGACCAACCTCGGCGACAACACGGCCGCACTGCAGATCGCCACCGACTTCATGGCGGCGCTCGCCAGGCACCGCCACTGGGAGCGCACCGGCATCGACGCCGTTCCTGCGTGAGCGGCGTTTTCGTCCTCAGCGGCCGTCGAGACGCGTGACCAGATCGGTCAGCGTTTCGCCCACCGGTTGTGCGACCTTCAGGCCGAACAGCGAGTCGGCACGTGTGCGCCCGAGATTGACTGCCGCGAGCGGCTTGCCTGCGCTTGCGCAGGCCTGTGCAAACCGGAATCCGGAATAGACCATCAGCGACGAACCGACGACCAGCATGGCGTCGGCAGCCGCGAGTGCGGCCTGCGCGGCGACGACGCGGTCGCGCGGCACGCTTTCGCCGAAGAAGACGACATCCGGCTTCAGCATCCCGCCGCAGACGGGGCAGGCGGGGATGTCGAAGGCGTCGAAGTCGTGGTCTTCGAGATCGGCGTCGCCGTCGGGCGCGGCGGCAGCCTCGAGTTCCGCGAAGCGCGGGTTGCGCCGGCGCAGTTCGACCTGGAGCATCGCGCGCGGCGTGCGCGTCTCGCAGCCCAGGCAACACACCGTGTCGATGCGTCCGTGCAGGTCGACCACGCGGCGGCTGCCGGCGGCTTCGTGCAGGCCGTCGACGTTCTGCGTCAGCAGCATCTCGACGTGTCCGAGCTCTTCGAGCCGCGCGAGCGCGAGATGCGCGGCGCCGGGCCGGGCGTGGGCCATGGTCGGCCAGCCGACCAGGCTGCGGGCCCAGTAGCGGCGGCGCGTGGCGTCGTCACCGGTGAAGGCCTGGAAGGTGACCGGCGAAGGTCGCTTCCATTCGCCGTCGGCGTCGCGGTAGTCGGGGATGCCGGATTCGGTGCTGCAGCCGGCGCCGCCGAGCACGAAGAGGCGGGGATGGCGCATCACGAAGTCGGCCAGCGCGGCGGTGTCCTGCAGGGGAGCAGAGGTGTCGTTCATCCGCGTCTACCTGAACTGCCGCCGCAGGAAGGGCCGGTGGCGCGCGATATGCGCGAGCTGCGCCGGGGCGATCGTGCCGCCGAGGTCGACACCGATCTCCTCGCCGTTGAGCACGTCGTTGGCCAGCACCAGCGCGCGCCGGACGATCTCCTCCTCGCCGACGCCCTGGGCGGCACCCAGGTCGAGCGCCACCCGCTTCATCGCCCGCTGCGACAGCATCCACTGTGCGCCGAAGGCGTCCCAGGCCGCGGCGGCTTCCTCGAAACGGTCGCGTTCGGCCAGGATTTCGTTCAGTGGCCTGGCCAGGATCGCCTGGAGCGCGCCGAGCTGCTCGCTCATGGCCTCGTGGCGCGCCTCGGCCTCGCGCAGCGACGTCTCGGCAGGGGTCGGCGCGGACGGTGAGGCGGGTATCGGTTTCAGAGCGCTGAAGCCGCCGTCGGCGTCGGGCTTCGGGATGTGGAAGTTGTCGATGGGAGGCATCGGCGGATTCTGGGGCCGGGGTCAGTGGGTGCCGTCCGACGACGGGCGCTCCGCCTGTGCGCCAAATGCCATCCGTCCTCCCCGCACCAGCGCCAGCTGTACCGCGATGGCCTGGCGCAGCAGCCGCGGCGACACCGGTTTGTAGAGCACGTCGACACCGGCGGCGGCCACCTCCCGCAGGCGGTCGGGCTTGGTCTCGCCGGTCACCAGCAGCCGGGCCGTCGCCGTGCCGATGCCGCGCGGGTGGCGCTGCAGCGCCGCGAGCACGTCCAGGCCGTTGTCGCCGCCGCGCAGCAGCAGGTCGCTGATCACCACGTCGGGCGGACGCACCCACTGGTCGGCCAGGGCCAGCGCCTCGGCGCGGTTCTGCGCCACCAGCACCTCGGCGCCCCATTCGGACAGCATGACCTGCAAACCCTGGAGGATGCTGCGCTCGTCGTCGATCACCAGCACCCGCACGCCCTCGAGCCGGCTCGGGTCCTCGATCCCGACCGCCGGGGCGGAGACCGTGGCCTGGCTCGA
>JAKONL010000484.1 GCA_022701965.1 Burkholderiaceae bacterium
GCTGCTCGCCGTCGTCACCCAGCTTGGCGATGCCATGGGAAAGGTAATTGACGATATCCAGACGGGTGATGTCCTGCTGGTTTAGGAAGTACACCGCGTGCGAATCCTTCTCGCCGAAGATCGCGACCAGCACGTTGGCGCCGGTCACTTCCTTCTTGCCATTGCCCGTCGACTGGACGTGCATGATGGCGCGCTGGATCACACGCTGGAAGCCGAGGGTCGGCTGGGTATCGACATCGTCGGTGCCCGCCACCTGCGGCGTGTTGTCCTTGATGAAGTTGGTCAACGATGCCCGCAGGTCGTCGACGTTGGCCGAGCACGCCCGCAGGACCTCTGCGGCGCTCGGGTTGTCCAGCAAAGCGAGCAGCAGGTGCTCGACGGTGATGAACTCATGGCGCTGTTGCCTGGCCTCGACGAAGGCCATGTGCAAGCTGACTTCCAGTTCCTGGGCAATCATGAGATTTCCTTTTGCCTTGCTGTAAATAACGACTGAGCTTCCGAGATGGGTTGGAGAGCGCTGAAATCAACAGTTCCCGACCAACGCATCGTCCACATCAACTCGCCGGTTCGCTGACGCATTGCAACGGATGCCCGGCCTGGCTGGCCGCCTCCATCACCTGGTTGACCTTGGTGGCCGCCATGTCGCGGGAATAGACCCCGCAGACACCGCGACCATCGAGATGGATCTTCAGCATGATCTGTGTCGCGCTCTCGCGATCCTTGCTGAAGTACTCCTGAATGACCATCACCACGAATTCCATCGGGGTGTAGTCGTCGTTGAGCATCACGACCTGGAACATCTGCGGCGGTGCGGTCTTCTGCGGTCGTCGCTCCAGGACGACCGAGTCGCCGTCGCCACGCCCAGGCTTCTGTTCTGGCGGAGTCGCCGGTTTCGGAGGATTTCTCGTTGCCATCGAATTCATTCTATCGAGCGTACCGATGCCCTGCTCAGCTGGCCCGGCCAGGGGAAAGCTTGTGGCACGGACCGGGAAATCAAGCACATCGAACGGATTTTTGTGGAGCGGTCTTCAGACATTCATGATCGCGACCGAACGCGTGTTGAGATAGGACTCGAGCGCCTCGGGCCCACCTTCGGAGCCATAGCCCGAATCCTTGATGCCGCCGAACGGCATCTCCGGAAACGGCGCCGCCGGCTGGTTCACCCACAGCATGCCCACTTCAAGCCGCTGGGCAAGCAGATGCGCATCCTTGAGCGATCGCGTGAACGCATAACCCGCCAGCCCGAACGGCAGGCGGTTGGCCTCCGCGATCGCGTCCTCGATCCGGGTGAAGCCACGGATCGCGGCCACCGGCCCGAACGGCTCGTCGTTGACGACCCTGGCGCCCAGAGGTACGTCCGTCAGTACCGTCGGCGCATAGAAGTTGCCGAAGTCGCCGATCCGTTCCCCGCCGGTGGCGACCTTCGCGCCGAGCCGGACCGCATCGTCGACCAGCTCGGCTATGGCGGTCAGGCGCCGCGGGTTGGCCAGCGGCCCCATCTGCGTATCCGCCGCCAGACCATCGCCGACCCTGATCCCCTGCGCGAGCGTCACGAACTTCGAGGCGAACTCGTCGCGCACGCTCTCGTGGACCAGGAACCGCGTCGGGGAGATGCACACCTGCCCCGCGTTGCGGAACTTGGCCGCGCCCGCGGTCTTGAGCGCGAGATCGACATCGGCGTCTTGGCCGACGATGACCGGCGCGTGGCCACCCAGCTCCATCGTGACCCGTTTCATGTGCCGGCCCGCGAGCGCCGCAAGCTGCTTGCCCACGGGGGTCGAACCGGTGAACGTCACCTTTCGGATCACCGGATGCGGGATCAGGTATTCGGAGATCTGCGCCGGATTGCCATAGACCAGGCCGATCGCGCCGGCCGGTACGCCGGCGTCCGCGAAAGCCTGGACCAATGCCGCCGGGCTGGCGGGCGTCTCCTCCGGGGCCTTCACCAGGATCGAACAACCGGTGGCCAGCGCCGCCGACATCTTGCGCACCACCTGGCTGATCGGAAAGTTCCAGGGCGTGAACGCCGCCACCGGCCCGACCGGGTCCTTCAGGACCATCTGGCGGGCCGCGAGGTTGCGCGACGGCACGATGCGTCCGTAGACGCGCATGCCTTCGTCCGCGAACCAGTCGATGATGTCGGCCGAGAACAGCGTCTCGACCTTGGCCTCGGCGAGCGGCTTGCCCTGCTCCTGCGTCAGCATCCCGGCGATGGCGTCGACCCGCTCGCGCATCAGGGCGGCCGCGCGCCGCATCGTCTTCGCCCTCTCGAATGCCGGCACGTCGCGCCAGGCCTCGAAACCCTGCTGCGCCGCGGCCAGGGCCAGGTCCAGGTCGGCGGTGCCGGCGTGCGCGACCTTGCCGATCTCGGCTCCCGTCGATGGATTGAAGACCGCCAGCGTCCTGCCGTCGGCGGCGTCGCGCCATTGGCCGGCGATGAAGAGGCGGGTGTCGGGATAGGTCATCGAGCGTTTTCCTGGTCAGGCGCGACCGCGATCGCGTAAAAAGAATGTGAAGGTCCGCACGACTGCGGCCGACACCGATGACACTGATTCTGACCCCAGTCGCAAGCACCCACCAGACCAAGGAGCATCCACCCATGAAGACCATCCATGCGCGCAGCGTCCAGTTGACCGAGTTCGGCGGCCCCGAGGTGATCCAGCTCGCCACCCTCGAGCTGCCGCCGCCAGCCGCGGGCGAGGTGCAGTTGCGCCAGACCGCGGTCGGCTTCAACTACATCGACATCTACCAGCGGGCCGGCAAATACCCGCTTCCGACGCCGACCGGTCTCGGTCACGAGGCCGCGGGCGTGGTCGAGGCGGTCGGCCCCGGCGTCGCGGACCTGGCACCGGGAGACCGCGTCGTCTACATGAACGCGGGCATCGGCGCGTACGCGGACCGGCGCAACGTGGCGGCCGCCAAGCTGGTCCGGATTCCCGACAGCGTCCCGGACGAGGACGCGGCCGCGGTGTTCTTCAAGGCCATGACGGCGCAGTACCTGGTCAGGCGGACGCACGCCGTGCAGCGCGGCGACATCGTCGTGGTGCATGCGGCGGCGGGCGGCGTGGGGCAGATCCTTGCCGGCTGGGCGAAGGCACTGGGCGCGACGGTGATCGGCACGGCCGGATCGGCGGCGAAGTGCGATGTCGCGCGCGCGGCGGGTTGCGACACGGCCGTTGACTACTCGCAGCCCGACTGGGTGGCGCAGGTGACGGCCGCGACCGGCGGGCGCAAGGCCCGCGTGGTCTACGACTCGGTCGGGGCGCATACCTTCGCGGGTTCGCTCGACTGCTGCGCGCCGTTCGGC
>JAKONL010000287.1 GCA_022701965.1 Burkholderiaceae bacterium
TCGCGGATCACCGAAAAGACCCTGGGGATGCCGGCGGTGGGTGTGTTGTTGTCTGTCATGAACGATTCAGCGGAATTGATGGATTGAAGTATGCCGTTGATATTCCATACATCGGAATATTTGGCAGAAATATTCGGATGTATGGAATACCCGAACGGATGCGGCCCGGTCCTTGCAATAGATTGCACTGATCCTGAACCCGCTCCACGAGGTCCACGCATGTCCTTTCTCAAACTCTCCGGCGTCACGAAGTTCTATGGCGACACCTGCGCGGTGGCCGACATGAACCTGACGGTCGAAAAAGGCGAATTCGTCTCGCTGCTCGGCCCCTCGGGCTGCGGCAAGACGACGACGCTGCAGATGGTGGCCGGCTTCGAGCCCGTCACGCGCGGCAAGATCGAGCTCGAAGGCCGCGACATCACGCACGTCAAGGCCAACACGCGCGGGCTGGGCATCGTGTTCCAGACCTACGCGCTGTTCCCGCACATGACGGTGAGCGACAACGTGAGCTTCGGGCTGGAGATGCGCAAGATGCCCAAGGCCGAGCGGCGCGAGCGCGTGCGCGATGCGCTCGGGCTGGTGCACCTGGAGGCGCATGCCGACAAGTACCCGCGCGAACTCTCCGGCGGCCAGCGCCAGCGCGTGGCGCTGGCGCGGGCGCTGGTGATCGAGCCGCCGGTGCTGCTGCTCGACGAGCCGCTCTCCAACCTCGACGCCAAGCTGCGCGAGGAGATGCAGTTCGAGCTGCGCCAGGTGCAGCGCAAGGTCGGCACCACCACGGTGATGGTCACGCACGACCAGAGCGAGGCGATGTCGATCAGCGACCGTGTGGTGGTGATGGAAGGCGGCCGCGCGACGCAGATCGACCATCCGCACCGCGTCTACGAGCATCCCCGCACGCGCTTCATCTCGACCTTCGTCGGCAAGGCCAACCTGCTCGAAGGCCGCATCGTCGGCAACGGCGCGGGCGGCGCGCGGCAGTCGGTGCAGATCGGCGCGCTGACGGTCGACGTCGACGCGGCGGGTTTCCGCGGCGGCGCGGCCGTGCTGATGAGCGTGCGGCCCGAGAAGATCCAGCTGGTCGCCCCGGGCAGCGGCCGCATCGACGGCGAGATCGGCGAGCGCTTCTTCCTCGGCAGCCAGTGGCTCTACCGCCTCGCGACGCCGGTCGGCGACCTGATGGTGCTGGCGCCCAACGACGGCCGCCCGGCGCTCGACGAAGGCACGCGCGCCGCCGCCGACTGGCCCGACCACTGCACGCGGCTGCTGCCGGCCGACGAGAGCGCGACGGTCGCCGACGTGCTCGCCGCTGGAGCGGTGTCGTGAGCCAGCCGGGTTCGGGTACGGCGTCCAAGGCGACGCCGTGGTTCCTCTCCGGCCCGGCGCTGGTGCTGTTCGTGGCGCTGCTGCTGGTGCCGCTGCTGCTCACGGCCATCCTGTCGTTCAACGTCTACGACCCGGTCGTCGGCGCGAAGTCGGGCGAGTTCACGCTGACGCACTACGTCCATGTCTTCACCGACAGCTACTACCTCGGCATCTTCTGGCGCACCTTCTGGATGTCGGCGCTGGTGGCCGTGATCTGCGTGCTGGTCGGCGCGCCGGAGGCGTACGTGCTCAGCCGCATGCGCAACCCGTGGCGCTCGATCCTGCTGCTGGTGGTGCTGGCGCCGCTGCTGGTTTCCGTCGTCGTGCGCGCCTTCGGCTGGAGCATGCTGCTCGGCCCCGAGGGGCTGGTCAACGGCCTGCTGGGGCTGGTGGGCATCGGCCCGGTGAAGATCCTCTACACCGAGACGGCCGTGATCATCGCGCTGGTGCACGTGATGCTGCCGTTCATGGTGATCCCGGTCTGGACCTCGCTGCAGAAGCTGGACCCGGGCGTGGAGAACGCGGCGCTCTCGTTGCGCGCCTCGCCTTTCACGACGCTGCGCCGCGTGGTGCTGCCGCAGGTCATGCCGGGCATTTTGTCCGGCAGCCTGATCGTCTTCGGCCTCTCGGCGAGCTCCTTCGCCATTCCTGGCCTGCTCGGCGGGCGCCGGCTGAAGATGGTCGCGACCATCGTCTACGACGAGTACCTGCACGAGCTCAACTGGCCGCTCGGCGCCGCGATCGCGCTGATCCTGCTGGTGGCCAACCTGGCCGTGATGCTGAGCTACAACCGCCTCGTCGAAGGCCGCTACAAGAAAGCCTTGGGTTAAAGCCATGAGCAAGAACGGACCTCTAGCCCTCGCGTTCAACGCGCTGGTCATCGCCTTCATGCTGGCGCCGCTGGTGATCGTCTGCGTGGTCGCCTTCACGCCCGAGAACACGCTGACGCTGCCGACCACCGAGTTCTCGCTGCGCTGGTTCCGCGCCGCCTTCGCGCATCCGGACTTCATGCAGTCGTTCTGGAACAGCCTGTGGCTGGCACTGGCCTCGTCGACCATCGCGACGCTGCTCGCCGTGCCCGCCGGCATGGCGATCACGCGGTACAACTTTCCGGGCCGCGACTTCCTCAACGCGCTGTTCCTGTCGCCGCTGATCATTCCGCACCTGGTGCTGGGCGTGGCGCTGCTGCGGCTCTTCGCGCTGGTCGGCGGCGCCGGCAGCTTCGGCTTCCTGGTGTTCGCGCACGCGCTGATCGTCACGCCCTACACGTTGCGCCTCGTGGTCGCGGCGCTGGTCGGCTTCGACCGCAGCGCGGAGCAGGCGGCGCTGTCGCTCGGCGCCTCGCAGATGACGGTGTTCAAGCGCATCACGCTGCCGATGATCCTGCCGGGCGTGACGGGCGGCTGGCTGCTGGCCTTCATCAACAGCTTCGACGAGGTGACGATGTCGATCTTCGTCACCGCGCCGAGCACGGTGACGCTGCCGGTGCGCATGTACATGTACGCGACCGAGTCGATCGACCCGCTGATGGCGGCGGTGTCGGCGCTGATGGTGGCCGTGACCGCCGTGGCCATGATCGTGCTCGACCGCGTCTACGGCCTCGACCGCGTGCTGGTGGGGCGCCGATGACCGCCATGCTCCCGATGCCGGTGCGCCGCCCGCTGCTGCGGCGGCTGGCCGAGAAGCGCCGCGCCAGCGTGGCCTTCACGCTCGACGGCGCGCCCGCCACGGCGCTCGACGGCGACACGATCCTGACCGCCGTGCTGACCCAGCACGACCGCCTGCGCCGCAACGAGTTCAGCGACGCGCCGCGCGCGGGCTTCTGCATGATGGGCGCCTGCCAGGACTGCTGGATCGCGACCGAGGACGGCGACCGGCTGCGGGCCTGCTCCACCTTCATCGTGCCGGGCATCGCGCTCGTCACCGGCGGGGAGACGCGATGAGCTCGCGCCCCGACGGTCTCGCGCAGCCGGTCGTCGTCGGCGCCGGCCCGGCCGGCATCCGCGCGGCACAGACGCTGGTCGCGCACGGGCTGCGGCCGGTGCTGATCGACGAGGCCGCGCGCGCCGGCGGCCAGATCTATCGCCGCCCGCCCGCGCATTTCGAGCGGGCCGCGGCCACGCTCTACGGCACCGAGGCCGCGCGCGCCACCTCGCTGCACGACGCCGTCGACGGCCTGAAGGGCCGCATCGACTACCTCGCCGACAGCCTGGTCTGGAACGCGCAGCACGGCGTGCTCGACGTGCTGCAGGGCGCGACGCGCACCGGGCTCAGCGTGCCCTACGACCGCCTGATCGTCGCGACCGGCGCGACCGACCGCGTGCTGCCGGTTCCGGGCTGGACGCTGCCGGGCGTCTTCACGCTCGGCGGCGCGCAGGTCGCGCTCAAGTTCCAGGGCTGCGCCATCGGCGATCGCGTGGTGTTCATGGGCACCGGGCCGCTGCTCTATCTGGTGGCCTATCAATACAGGAAGGCCGGCGCGAACGTGGTCGCCGTGCTCGACACGGCCCGGCTGGCCGACCAGATCGCCGCCGTGCCGAAGATGCTGACCCAGCCGGCCGTCTTCGCCAAGGGCGTGTACTACGTCGGCTGGCTGCGCGCGCACGGCGTGGCGTTGCACAGCGGCGTGCGGCCGGTGCGCATTCATGGGGAAGGCGACGGCGACCAGCGCGTGGCGTCTGTCACCTTCCACGACGGCAAGCAGGAGCGCTCGCTCGACTGCGACGCCGTCGCCTTCGGCTACGCGCTGCGCTCGGAGACCCAGCTCGCCGACCTGCTCGGCTGCCGCTTCGCCTTCGCGCCGATGCAGCGCGCGCACCTGCCGGTGCGCGATGCGGCCGGCCGGTCGAGCGTCGAGGGCGTGTACCTCGCCGGCGACGGCGCCGGGATCATGGGCGCCGATGCGGCCGAGTGGGCCGGCGAGCGCGCGGCGCTGTCGCTGCTGGCCGACCAGGGCGTGGCGGTCGACGCCGCGCGCGCCGCCGAACTCGAAGGCAAGCTGGCCCGCCTCGCGCCGTTCCGCGAGGGGCTGGAGCGCGCCTTTCCGTTCCCGACCGACTGGGCCGCGCACGCGAGCGACGACCTGGTGGTCTGCCGCTGCGAGAACATCACCGCCGGCACGCTGCGCGAGACCATCCGCGAGACCGGCGCGCCGGAGATGAACCGGCTCAAGGCGCTGTCGCGCATCGGCATGGGCCGCTGCCAGGGCCGCATGTGCGCCGTGGCCGCGACCGAGATCCTGGCGCACGCGACCGGCCGGCCGGTGGAGGAGGTCGGGCGGCTGCGCGGGCAGGCGCCGATCAAGCCGATCCCGATGGTCATGACGCGCGCGCCGGACGCGCAGCGCGTGGAGGTGCCGTCATGAAGCGCATATCGACCGATGTCGTCGTCGTCGGCGGCGGCATCGTCGGCTCGTCGGCGGCGCTCGCGCTGCGGCGCATGGGGCTCACGGTGGCGCTGCTGGAGCGCGACCTGTGCGGCTCGCGATCGAGCGGCGTGAACTACGGCGGCGTGCGGCGCCAGGGCCGGCCGCTCACGCAGCTGCCGCTGTCGCAGCGCGCGCACGGCATCTGGGGACGGCTGGAGGAACTCATCGGCACCGACGCCGAATATGTGCGCTCCGGCCACTTCAAGATCGCCCGCAGCGCCGAGGACATGGCCGCGCTGGAGGCCTACCGCGAGCGCGCGCGTGACTTCGACCTCGGCATCGACCTGCTCTCCGGCGAGCGGCTGCGCGCGGCCTGTCCGTGGCTCGGCGGCCGGGCGGTCGGCGGCTCGCTGTGCCCGGAGGACGGGCAGGCCAATCCGCGCCTGGTGTCGCCGGCCTTCGCGCGGGCGGCGCAGCGCGCGGGCGCCGAGGTCTTCGAGCGCACGCCGGTCGACGAGGTCTCGCACGACGGAGGCACCTTCACCGTGCGCTCGGGCCACGCGCTCGAAGTGCGCGCGCCGGTGCTGCTGAACTGCGCCGGCGCCTGGGCCGGCGCGCTGGCCGCGCAGTTCGGCGAGCCGGTGCCGATGCAGTCGGGCCACCCGGCGATGGCGGTGACCGAGCCGGTGCCGCACTTCATGGGCTGGAGCCTGGGCGTGGAGGGGGGCGGCGTGTACGGCCGGCAGGTCGCGCGCGGCAACCTGGTGCTCGGCGGCGGCTCGGGCTTCGCGCTCGACACCGACCGCGCGCGCTCGGCGCGCGACGCCATCCTCTCGCTGACCGAGCAGGCCGTCGAGCTGCTGCCGATGCTGCGCCACGCCCACGTCATCCGCACCTGGAGCGGCACCGAGGGTTACCTCCCGGACCGCGAACCCGTGATCGGCCCGAGCCGCACCACGCCGGGGCTGTTCCACGGCTTCGGCTTCGCGGGCGGCGGCTTCCAGGTCGGCCCGGCCGCCGGCGAGGTGCTGGCCGAACTCGTGGCGCGGGGCGCCACGACCACGCCGATCGATGCGTTCTCGATCCGGCGCTTCGCCGGCGAGCCCGCGCCCGCCACCACCGCGCCGGTCGAATCCTCGCCGCCGCAACCCGTTCCGGCGACCGAATCCGTGGTCGCCAACTGATTCCGTTCGATTCCGTTTCTCTCCGCTCCACCCTGAAAGGACTCACCATGTCTCGCATCGCTTCCAAGCACTCCTCCGCCCGTCGCGCCATCGTGGCGGTCGCCGCCGCAGCCGCGGCCATGGCCTTCAGCGGCGGCGCGGCCGCCCAGGCCAAGACGCTCTACATCGGCATGAACGGCGGCACCATGGAGAAGGCGTACAGCCAGTACGTGTTCCCGGCCTTCGAGAAGCTCTACGGCGCCAAGGTCGTGGTCGTGCCCGGCACCTCGTCGGACATCCTGGCCAAGGCCCAGGCCAACAAGGACAAGCCGCAGATGCACGTCATGTTCCTCGACGACGGCATCATGGTGCGCGCCATCGGCATGAACCTCTGCGAGAAGCAGCGCCCGAGCCAGGCGCTGAACGACATCTATCCGGCCGCACGCTTCAAGGGCGACATGGCCACCGGCGTGAGCCTGGGCATGACGGGTCTCGCCTACAACACCAAGATGTTCAAGGACAAGGGCTGGGCCGCGCCGACCTCGTGGATGGACCTGGCCGACCCCAAGTTCAAGGGCAAGGTGGTGTTCCAGTCGATGTCCTCGTCGTCCTTCGGGCTGCACGGCTTCCTGATGTTCAACCGCATCCAGGGCGGCAACGACACCAACGTCGAGCCCGGCTTCAAGGCCTGGCCCACCAGCATCGGCCCGAACGTGCTCGAGTACATCCCGAGCTCGGCCAAGCTCTCCGAGATGGTGCAGACCAACGAGGCGGCGATCTTCCCGCTGACCCCCACGGCCGTCGCCGCGCTCAAGACCAAGGGCATCCCGGTCGAGTACGCGCAGCCCAAGGAAGGCTCGGTCGTGCTGATGGTCGGCCAGTGCGTGATCGCCAACAACAGCGAACCCGAACTCGCGCAGAAGCTCGCCGAGTTCCTGCTGAGCCCGCTGGCGCAGGCCAACGTGCTGCAGTACGGCGCGCAGATCCCGACCAACCCCAAGGCACCGGCCGTGGGCGAGGGCGCGCAGCAGGTCGCCGACATCAACAAGTGGATGAAGAACGCGGTCACGCTGGACTGGGAGTCGGTCAACGCCAACCGCCCGGCCTGGAACGCCCGCTGGAACAAGACGATCGAGCGCTGATCCGCGCCCGACATCCGGTCCCGTATGGGGACGACTACCAATTCCGCGCCGCCGCCGATCCGTCTAAGGTCGAAGGTTGAGCCGGTCGACCGGTCGTTCCATTCACAGGAGACAAGATGTCAGTTCGTTTCAAGGCCGTCGTGGCCACGGCGGTGTTCGCTTTGACGGCCGGTGCGGCGCTCGCGCAGGACATCAAGATCGGCTACAACGCCGACCAGTCGGCCAGCGGCGTGGCCGAACTCGGCACCGCGGGCCGCTGGGGCTTCGAGGCCGCCATCGAGGACATCAACAAGGCCGGCGGCGTGATGGGCCGCAAGCTGGTGGGCGTGAACCGCGACGACCTCGGCTCGCCGCCCAAGTCGATCCAGAACATGACCGAGCTGATCGACAACGAGAAGGTCAGTGCCGTCGTCGGCCCGGCGAACTCGGGCAACGCGCTGGCCTGGCTGCACATCCCGCAGCAGCGCAAGATCCCGGTGGTGGTGCCGATCGCCACCGGCACCGAGGTCACGCTGCGCTACGCGAAGGAGCCGCAGAACTACCTCTACCGCGTGTCGATGGTCGACCGCGAGCAGATCGCGCTCCTGGCCGCCTACGCGGTCAGGGCCTCGAAGACCGGCAAGATCGCGATCTTCGCGGACTCCACCGGCTACGGGCAGGGCGGCATCAAGGACGCCACCGAGGTGCTGGCGCTGCACGACGTTAAGCCCGTGATCGTCGAGAAGTACGGCCCCAAGGACACCGACATGACGTCGCAGCTCGCGAAGATCCGCGACGCCGGCGCCGACGTGGTCATCGTCTACGGCATCGCCGACGGCACCGCGCACGTGCTGCGCAGCATGGAGAAGATCAACTACATGCCGACCACGCTCGGCACCTGGGGCAACCTGAGCGGCCTGCTGCCGCGCATCGCCGGCGAGAAGCTGTCGGAGCACCTGATCCTCGCGGCCTCCACCACCGAGGACACCAACGCCCGCACCAAGGCGCTCGGCGAGCGCGTGCGCAAGAACTTCCCGACGCTCACCACCTTCCCGTGCGCCGCGCAGGCCTACGACTCGGTGATGCTGATCGCCGCGGCCATGAAGCTGGCCAACAGCACCGACGGCGAGAAGGTCGCCGCGGCGCTGGAGCAGGTCTCGGGCGTGCAGGGCGTGATCAAGACCTACAACAAGCCGTTCTCCAAGACCAACCACGAAGGCCTGAGCGTCGGCGACTTCTACCTCGCGCGCTGGAAGGGCGCCACGCCCGTGCGCTACGACGACGGCATCGTCAAGTCGCTGACGCCGGCGCTGCTCAAGCGCTGAACGCGCGCACTCCAGAGCCGTCGACATGGTCGCGATCCTCCAGGCGCTCTTCAGCGGCCTGGCGCTCGGCAGCGTGTACGCGCTGGTGGCGCTGGGCTTCAACATCACCCACAACACGACGAAGACGCTGAACTTCGGCCAGGGCGAGTTCCTGGTCGCGGGCGCGTTCGTCGCGGTCTCGGGCGTGCTGCTGCTCTCGGGCAAGGGCGTGACCGGCTCGCTGCTGCCGCAGGACGTGACGCTGCTGCGCTACGGCGGCAGCATGCTGATCACGGTCGCGGTGCTGGGCGTGCTCGGCGTGCTGCTGTACTACACGGCGGTGCGGCCCTTCATCGGGCTGCCGGGGCTGGCCTGGGTCATGAGCACGATCGGCTTCGGCATCATCATCCAGAACACCGCGCTGGCCATCTGGGGCCCGTCGCCGATGGTGCTGCCCTCGCCGCTGGGCGACGGCGTGCTGCGCATCGGCGGCGCGGGCGTGCTGCCGCAGGAGGTGCTGGTGCTGTGCTCGAGCATCGTCGTGATGCTGGTGCTCGACACCGTGATGCGCCGCACCAGGATCGGCAAGGCCGTGCGCGCGGTCGCGCAGAGCCAGAACGCGGCGACGCTGATGGGCATCAACGTGTCGGCGGTGATCGTGCTGGCCTTCGTCGTGAGTTCCAGCCTGGCCGGCCTGGCCGGCCTGCTGGTCGCGCCGATCACCACCGTCTCGGTCTTCATGGGCGTCACGCTCGCGCTTAAGGCGTTCTCGGCGGCGATCGTCGGCGGCCTGAGCAACGCACGCGGCTGCATGCTCGGCGGCTTCCTGCTCGGGATCATCGAGGCGATGGTCGGGCTCTGGCATGCCGAGCTGCGCGAGATCAGCATCTTCCTGCTGATCATCGTGGTGCTGGTGGTCAAGCCCGAGGGGCTGCTGGGCCAGCGCATCTCGGAGAAGGTCTGATGCAGGACCTCCTGAAGTCGCGCTCCCACGCGGTCGGGCTGATCGCCGTCGCGCTGTTCATCGCCTTCGTGCCGTTCGTCACCGACAACGCGTTCTACCTGAAGGTGCTGTTCCTGATCGCGGTCAACTCCCTGGCCGCGGCCGGGCTCAACGTACTGGTGGGCCACGCGGGGCAGAAGTCGCTCGGGCACGCGGGGCTGTTCGCCGTCGGCGCCTACACGGCGGCGCTGCTGACGGCGCGCCTGGGCTGGAATCCTTGGCTCGC
>JAKONL010000295.1 GCA_022701965.1 Burkholderiaceae bacterium
CCGTCGGCAAGGGCAAGGTCGAGGTCTGGCGCGACGCCAAGTCGGTCTTCAGCGCCAGCCTGCACGACCTGCACCAGGTCTGGGACTCGGTCAGCTGGAAGATCGCCCGCGAGCGCGACAACCCCGAGTGCGCCGACGCCGAGCACGTCGCCGCCGGCGAGCCGTCGGACCCGGGTCTCCACGTCTTTCTTCCCGAAGGAGGGGACCTCACGCCTCGGGCCCCCGCCATCCTCCAGTCCCGCCCGAAGGTCGCCATCCTGCGCGAGCAGGGCGTCAATTCGCATGTCGAGATGGCCTATGCCTTCACCGAGGCCGGCTTCGAGGCCTTCGACGTCCACATGACCGACCTGCAGGCCGGCCGCGCCGACCTGGCCGATTTCAAGGGCGTGGTCGCCTGCGGTGGCTTCAGCTACGGCGACACGCTGGGCGCGGGCATCGGCTGGGCGCGCAGCATCACCTTCAACCCGCGGCTCGCGGCGCAGTTCGAGGCCTTCTTCGGCCGGAGCGACACCTTTGGCCTGGGCGTGTGCAACGGCTTCCAGATGTTCGCCGAGCTGGCCGACATCATCCCCGGCGCCGACGCCTGGCCGCGCTTCACCACCAACCGCAGCGAGCGCTTCGAGGCGCGGCTGTCGATGGTCGAGGTGCTGGAATCGCCCAGCCTGTTCTTCGCCGGCATGGCCGGCGCGCGCCTGCCCATCGCGGTGGCGCACGGCGAGGGCCACGCGAACTTCGAGCGGCGCGGCGATGCCGACCGCGTCATCGGGGCGATGCGTTTCGTCGACAACCACGGCCAGCCGACCGAGCGCTACCCGTTCAACCCGAACGGCAGCGCCGGCGGCCTGACCGCCGTGACGACGGCCGACGGCCGCTTCACCGCCGTCATGCCCCATCCTGAGCGCGTCTTCCGCAACGTCCAGATGAGCTGGACCGACGGCGACCGTGCCGCGCACAGCCCCTGGATGGGGATCTGGCGCAACGCCCGCCGCTGGGTCGGCTGAGCGACCCGACCGGCGCCGTGCCGTTCAGCGACCGGTGCCGGCCAGATGGCCTGCGCGGGCGGCGAAGGCGGTGCCGGCGAAATCGGTGAAGACGCCGTCGATGCCGGCGGCGAAGTAGGCCGCGTACTCGGCCGCCGGATCGCCCCTGTAGACGCCGGCGAGGTACTGCGGCTCGTTCCTGAAGGTGAAGGTGTGCACGAACAGCCCGGCCCGGTGGGCGTCGGCGATCAGGCTCGTGGGCGCGACGGTCGTGACCTCGGCCAGCGTTCCGGTGGCCGATGACGAGGAGGTCCTGAACGGCACGATCGTGTGCGCCATCACCTGCGGCTTCCAGGGGCCGATGCCGTCCGCGTAGGTCCTGATCTCGGCCAGACCGGCCGGCGTCAGCATCGCGCCGAAGGTGCGCGGGTCGCCCGCCAGGGTCCAGCTGTAGGGCCGGCCGCTCACGAAGGTGTAGGCGTCGTCGGTGACGTAGATCATCGCGCCGGTGCGGAAGTCGATGTCGTTGCCGTCCACCAGCTGGACCGCGCGGGCCTTCATGCCGGCCGAGCGCAGGTACTTCAGGCTCGCCGGATCGAAGCTCTGCACGAGGATCGGCGCGTCCTCGCGATTCAGGTCGTTGGCGATCATCACCGCGAGGATGGCGTCCTCGAACGGGTGGCCGCCGGCCGCGCCGCAGCCGTTGGCGATCGCCTGGGCGTTGTTCCAGTACGGGTTCTTGCTCTCCGGATAGACCGTCAGGGTGCGTCCCGACGCGGTGCTCTTCGCCTTGGCGATGTCGATCACCTCCTGGAAGCTCAGGATCGGCAGCTTGCCGTCGAGTTCGCTCGGGCGCTGCGAACGGGCGTCGTAGGCGGTGCCGCCGATCCATTGCCTGAGTTCGGCCATCGTGAAATCGGTGATCGACCAGTCGCCGGTGTGGTCCTCGCCATCCACCACCAGCGACTTCAGCACCGACTTCGGATCGTTCGGATCGGTCCGGTCGCTCAGGTACCGCGACGGGCCGTTGGCGGCGATCGCCGGATAGGTCACGTCGACCCGCACGCCCGGCACGGTCCGCCTGCGGCTCGACACGGCGGGATTGACGGCCGCCACCTGGACGATGTTGGTGTTGTCGGCGAGCCAGGGGTTGTGGCGTGCGACCGGGATGCAGTCCTTCGTCAGGTGCAGATCGAGTTCCAGCGCGTCCGCGCCCGCGTCGGCGGCGGCTTCGTAGGCGGCGCGTGTCTCCTCCGGGTAGAGGCCGGGGAGGCCGCGGTGGCCGATGATCAGCGGCACGCCGCCGTCCAGGGTCTTCAGCGGCGTGGCGCCGGCCCCGGGAGCGGACGACGCGGTGCCGTCGCCGCCGCAGGCGCTCGCCAGCAGGGCACCCGCCATGACGGCGAACAGGAGGTGGGGGCGCCACGGAGACGCGGAAGCGGGTGACGCGGTGGAGGAGTTCATGCGGCGCAGTCGGATGTGGGATGTGGGATGTGGGATGTGGGATGTGGGATGGGGGATGGGGGAGACGGGGGAACGCGCGCGGATGCTAGGTCGCGGCGATGACCGGTCCGTGACGGCGATCCGTCGCCGAGAGGCGGATCGAATGCTTTCGCTTTAGACGTCGGCTCCAACCCTCATGAAACGATCCGATGTGCCGATAGCAAGGCATCACTCATCGCACGAGGTCCGGTCCGGTTCGGTCCGGTCGTCCCGCGCGATCCATTCCAGCATTCATCGGGGCGCCATTTTCTTCATGAACCAATTCAAGATCAGGACCCGGCTGCTGGCTGGATTCGCCAGCGTGCTGCTGCTGTTGGCGATGATCACGGCCATCGCGTGGTGGCGTCTGGACGGCAACACCGTCGCCATGCGCGGCCTGATGACCGAGCCGCTGGCCAAGGAGCGCCTGGTCTCGGACTGGTACCGCACCATCCACACCAGCGTGCGCCGGACCACGGCCATCGCCCGGAGCGCCGATCCGGCGCTCGCCACCTACTTCGCCCCCGAGGCGGTGGAGTCCAGTCGCATGAGTTCCTCCATGCAGAAGCAGGTCGAGGCGCTGCTGCGCACCGATGCGGAGAAGGACGAATTCGCGCGGTTGGGGGAGGTGCGCAAGAACTACGTCGATGTGCGCGACCGCCTGGCAGCGCTCAAGCAGGTCGATGCGGCACAGGCCAGCCAGTTGTTCGACGCCTCGTTCATTCCCGTGAGCAAGGCGTACCTGGCCAGCCTGCAGGCCCTGCTGCAGCTGCAGCGCGACCAGATCGACCAGACCGCGCGCGACATCGAGTCGTCCGCCGCCACGGCCTGCCGCTACCTGCTGGCGCTGGGCGTGCTGTCGCTGCTGATGGGCGGGTTCTTCGCGCTGGCGATCACGCGCAGCGTGACGGTGCCGCTGCGCAATGCCGTGGCGCAGGCCCAGCGCGTGGCCGCCGGCGACCTGAGCGCGCTGCCGGCGAACACCGCGCGCGACGAGACCGGCCAGCTGCTGTCGGCCCTGGCGGAGATGCAGGGCGCGCTGGCCGGCATGATCCGCGACATCCGCGTCTCGACCGACAACATCGATCTGGCCAGCGGCGAGATCGCCTCGGGCAACCACGACCTGAGCCTGCGCACCGAGCAGACCGCCGGCAGCCTGGAGGAGACGGCCGCGACGATGGAGGAGCTCACCGCGACGATCAGGCAAAGCGCCCAGGCCGCCCAGCGCGCCGACGAACTCGCCGCCGACGCCGCGCGCACGGCCGAGCGCGGGGGCGACGTCGTCACGCAGATCGTCGCGACGATGGGCGACATCAACGATTCGTCCAAGCGCGTCGTGGACATCATCGGGGTGATCGACGGCATCGCGTTCCAGACCAACATCCTGGCGCTCAACGCGGCGGTGGAAGCGGCGCGGGCGGGCGAGCAGGGCCGGGGCTTCGCGGTGGTGGCCTCCGAGGTGCGCAGCCTGGCGGGTCGCTCGGCGGAGGCGGCCAAGGAGATCAAGAAGCTCATCGGCGCGTCGGTCGAGCGCGTGGACGCCGGCGCGGCGCTGGTCACCGAGGCCGGCACCACGATCCGCGAGACGGTCGAGTCGGCGCGGCGCGTGTCGCAGATGATCCGGGAGATCACGGCGGCGGCCGGCGAGCAGAGCCTGGGCATCGGGCAGGTCAACGACGCGGTGGCGATGCTCGACCAGATGACCCAGCAGAACGCCGCGCTGGTCGAGCAGAGCGCGGCGGCGGCGCAGAGCCTGCGCGACCAGGCCGGCCAGCTCGCCGGCACGGTGCGGC
>JAKONL010000316.1 GCA_022701965.1 Burkholderiaceae bacterium
TCGCGGCCCGGGATCGCACCGGCGGGACTGTCGCCTGCCGGCGCCAGCTCTTCCAGGATGGCGAGCGCGTCCGTATGCCCTTCGAACAGCTTCACCAGCGAGAGGTCATGAGCGGCCACGGCAGCCAGCGATCGCCAGCGTTCGAGCGTCCGGCCCGAACCCGGAAACGGCAACCGGTCGGCGCCCTTTCGCAACAGGTCCGGCAGCAGCAAGCCCAGGTCGCCACCGCAGCCATGCGCGTCCAGCATCGCGCTCAGACGCTGGTCGGCGCGCACGGCAGCCACGGTCAACCCAGGTCCAGCTTCTTGTGCTCGCCCATGTTCTTCGGCTGCTCGCCGGTCACGGCGGCCTTCGCCATCTTCAGGAGCTGCACCATCTTGCTATCGTCGACGTCCCAGAATTCGGCTTCGACGATGTGCACGCCCAGAAGACCGAGGTTCGGGTCGGTCACGCCCTTCGGGAACCAAGCCTTGGCGAAAGCGTTGAAGAGCTCTTCCTTCTTTGCCTGGTCCTCGATCAGCGCTGCATGCCCCGAAATGGAGACGTAGCTGTCGCTGCTGGTATTCGCATACACCACGTTCACCACCTTGTCGGTGGCGGTATGCCGGGCGATGTCGCCGTCCTTCGGGATGAAGAAGTAGAGCGTCGACTGCTCGTCGACCGACTTGTTCTGCGTGGTCAGCGGATGGCTGTGCAGCATGCCGTCCGAGTGGCGATGCGTCAGCATGCCGAAACGGATGTCCTTGATCAGGTCCCAGAGCTTTTGTTGGTCGTTGGTGTCGGTGGTCATGTCAGTGAATGGCTGAGTTGAAGACATCTGCAACTTACCTTCAAAACCTGTGGGGAAGGGGGTCTCAACGGCCGAGATGCTGTCGGTGATTGCCGACGCGCAACCTGCCGACAGCCACGGCGGGCGAAGCCTGATATCTTGCCAATGCTTCCACGATCAACAGGAGTTTCCCCATGGCCCAGGCATCGGCGCATCCGTTCGCATCCACGCTCAAGACATTCAAGACGGCATCGGGAGGTTCCGGGAAATACTGGTCACTGCGCGAATTGGCCAAGCGCTACCCGACCATTTCCCGGTTGCCGGTCTCGATCCGGATCATCCTGGAGTCGGTGCTGCGCAACTGCGACGGTCAGAAGGTCACCGAGGACAACATCGCCGAGCTGGCCCGCTGGCTGCCCAACGCCGAGCGTACCGACGAGATTCCGTTCGTGGTCACGCGCGTCGTGCTGCAGGATTTCACCGGCGTGCCGCTCCTGGCCGACCTGGCCGCGATGCGCAGCGTCGCTGCCAAGCTGGGCAAGTCGCCCAAGACGATCGAGCCGCTGGTACCCGTCGATCTGGTGGTCGACCATTCGGTCATGGTCGACTACTACGGCACGCCGAAGGCGCTCGACCTGAACATGAAGCTGGAGTTCCAGCGCAACAACGAGCGCTACCAGTTCATGAAGTGGGGCATGCAGGCATTCGACACCTTCGGCGTCGTGCCGCCCGGCTTCGGCATCGTCCACCAGGTGAACCTCGAATACCTGGCGCGCGGCGTCTACAAGGCGCTCGGCAGTACCGACGCGGTGCCAGTCTGGTACCCGGATTCGCTTGTGGGCACCGACAGCCACACCACAATGATCAACGGCGTCGGCGTGGTCGGATGGGGCGTGGGCGGCATCGAGGCCGAGGCGGCGATGCTCGGCCAGCCGGTCTACATGCTGACGCCCGACGTGGTCGGTTTCGAGCTCAGCGGCAAGCTGCGCGAAGGCGTCACGGCGACCGACCTGGTGCTCTACGTGACCGCGATCCTGCGCAGCGAGAAGGTGGTCGGCAAGTTCGTCGAGTTCTTCGGCCCCGGCGCCGCGTCGATCGCCGTACCGGACCGCGCGACCATCGGCAACATGGCGCCCGAGTACGGCGCGACGATGGGTTTCTTCCCGGTCGACGAGATGACCATCGCCTATTTCAAAGGCACCGGCCGCACCGACGAGGAGGTCGAACTGTTCGAGGCCTACTACAAGGCGCAGGGCCTGTTCGGCATGCCCGCGCCCGGCGACATCGACTACACCAAGATCGTCAAGCTCGACCTCGGCACGGTCACGCCGAGCCTGGCTGGCCCCAAGCGTCCGCAGGACCGGATCGACCTCGGGCACCTGTCCACCAAGTTCTCCGAGCTCTACAGCAAACCGAACAACGCGAACGGCTTCAACCAGCCGGCCGACAAGCTGCGGGTGCGCCATCCGCTCGTCGTCGACGGCGAAGGCGAGGGCAGCCGCGAGACCGACGCCGCGCTCGCGCATGTGGACGCGGAAGCCGATGCGCCTTCTCCCGTGCCCGGTGCCGAGCGCCACGTGACCGAGATGGTGAACAACCGGCCGACGAAGGCCGCCGCCAATACCCAGGCGACGGTCTCGGCGAGCGCCAGGACGGCGAAGCCGGGCACGACCATCGGCAACGGCGACGTGCTGATCGCCGCGATCACGTCGTGCACCAACACGTCCAATCCGAGCGTCATGCTCGCTGCCGGCCTGCTCGCGAAGAAGGCGGTCGAGGCGGGGCTGAAGGTCAAGCCGCACGTGAAGACTTCGCTCGCGCCCGGTTCGCGCATCGTGACCGAGTATCTGGAGAAGGCCGGCCTGCTGCCGTACCTGGAGAAGCTGGGGTTCTATCTCGCCGGCTACGGCTGCACCACCTGCATCGGCAACGCCGGCGACCTCACGCCGGAGATCAACGCGCTGATCACGGACAACGACCTGATCGCCGCCGCGGTGCTGTCGGGCAACCGCAATTTCGAGGCCCGGATCCATCCGAACCTCAAGGCGAATTTCCTGGCCTCGCCGCCGCTGGTCGTGGCTTACGCCATCGCCGGCAACGTGATGGTCGACCTGATGACGCAGCCCGTGGGCAAGGGAACCGGCGGCAAGGACGTCTTCCTGGGCGATATCTGGCCGACGGCCAAGGAGATCGACGACAACCTGCTGTTCGCGATGAACGCCAAGGCGTTCCGGGCCAACTACGACAAGGTCAGGACCGATCCGGGCAAGTTCTGGACGAGCATCCAGGGCACCACCGGCCAGGTCTACGACTGGCCCGAATCGACCTATATCGCCGAGCCGCCGTTCTTCGAGGGCTTCAAGATGAAGCCGCCGGCCTCCGATCCGGGCATCAAGGGCGCGCGCGTGATGGCGCTGTTCGGAGACTCGATCACCACCGACCACATCTCTCCTGCCGGCGCCATCAAGGAAAGCTCGCCCGCCGGCGCATGGCTCAAGGAGCACGGCGTCTCCAAGGCCGACTTCAACAGCTACGGCTCGCGCCGGGGCAACCACGAGATCATGATGCGCGGCACCTTCGCCAACGTGCGCATCAAGAACCTGATGCTGCCGCCGGACGCGAGCGGCACGCAGGAGGAGGGCGGGCTGACGCTGTTCCAGCCGGGCAACGAGAAGATGTTCATCTACGACGCGGCGATGAAGTACATCGAGCAGAACGTGCCGACCGTCGTCTTCGGCGGCGAGGAGTACGGCACCGGATCGTCGCGCGACTGGGCCGCCAAGGGAACCCAGCTGCTCGGCATCAGGGCCGTCGTCGCCCGGAGCTTCGAGCGCATCCATCGTGCCAATCTGGTGGGGATGGGCGTGCTGCCGCTGCAGTTCCGCGGCGCGGATTCGTGGCAGAGCCTGGGCCTGACCGGCCACGAGAAGATCGACGTCGTGATCGGCGGGACACTGCGCCCGCAGATGGACGTGAAGCTGGTGGTGCACCGTCCGGACGGCAGCCACCAGGAAGCGACGGTGCGCCTGCGCATCGACACGCCGATCGAGGTCGATTACTACCAGCACGGCGGCATCCTGCCGTTCGTGCTGCGTCAACTGCTGGCAGCCTAGGGCGAATGAATCGCAGGCCGGCGGCCTGCGCCCTTCCGCACCGGATTCGAGAAGGCGATCGACGGGAATTCCGGCAAGCGCAATTGGGAATTGTTAGCATTCAGCTTTTGCTACGGCGCACGCCTCTCGCAGGCGATGCGTTTTTCCCGTGCCTTCCATCGACTCCGCCATCTCCTCGTCGTCAACGCTGCGTCTCGACCAGCTTCCTCCCAACCAGTGGGCCACGGTGCTGGACCTGCAGCGAACCGACGTGCCCGAGGACCGCGAACTGGTGCTTCGCCTGACCGAGATCGGCTTCGTGCCGGGCGAGGCGGTGCGCATCGTCGCGAGCGGTGTGCCCGGGCGCGAACCGCTGGCGGTACGGCTGGGCCATACCACTTTCGCGTTGCGCCGGCACGAGGCATCGTTCATCCACGTCACGCCCGGGGCCGCCCGCCATGGTTGAGGCGACGCTCACGTTCCATCCGGCCGCGCGCGGCACCGCTGCGACGCCGCCCGAGCGGATCGCGCTCCTCGGCAATCCGAACTGCGGCAAGACGGCGCTGTTCAACCTGCTGACCGGCAGCCGCCAGAAAGTCGCCAACTACGCGGGCGTCACGGTCGAGCGCAAGGAGGGCGTGCTGCAGACGAGCGAAGGCCGACGCGTCTTCGTGCTCGACCTGCCGGGCGCCTACAGCCTGAACGCGCTGTCGGCCGACGAGGCCGTGACGCGCGACGTCGTCACCGGGCGCAGCAGGGAGGCGCTGCCCGACCTGCTGGTCTGCGTCACCGACGCCACCAACCTTCGGCTCAACCTGCGGCTGGTGCTCGAGGCCCGCAAGCTCGGCCTGCCGATGGTGATGGCGCTCAACATGACCGACATGGCGAAGAAGCAGGGCATCGCCGTGGACACGGTGGTGCTGGCCCGCGAACTCGGCATGCCCGTGATCGAAACCGTCGGGGTCCATGCCGGCGGCGCCGATACGCTGCTCGCCGCACTCGACGTGCCGGTGGCGGCCGCGGCGCCGGTGGAGTGGGTCGCACCGGCGCTCGACGATGTGCTCGCCACCCAGCGCGAGGTGCGCCGCATCCTCGGCCTCGCGGTGACGGAGCCGGTCGGCAGCCTCGAGACCAGCGACCGCATCGACCGCGTGGTGCTGCACCCGCTGTGGGGCATGGCGGTGCTCGCGGTCACGCTGTTCCTGATGTTCCAGGCGGTGTTCAGCTGGGCCAACGTGCCGATGGACCTGATCAAGTCGGGCACCGAATGGGTCGGCGAGGGCGTCAAGGGCGTGATTCCCGAAGGCCTGCTGCAGAGCCTGCTGGTCGACGGCGTGGTGGCGGGCGTGGGCGGCGTGATCGTCTTCCTGCCGCAGATCCTGATCCTCTTCCTCTTCATCCTGGCGCTCGAGGACTCCGGCTACCTGCCGCGGGCGGCCTTCCTGCTCGACCGCGTGATGGGCACGGTGGGCCTTTCGGGGCGTTCGTTCATCCCGCTGCTCTCGAGCTTCGCCTGCGCGATTCCCGGCGTGATGGCGACGCGCACCATCAGCAACTGGCGCGACCGCCTGACGACCATCATGATCGCGCCGCTCATGACCTGCTCGGCGCGGCTGCCGGTGTATGCGCTGCTGATCGCGGCGTTCATCCCGGAGCGCACCGTCGGCGGCCTGTTCAACCTGCAGGGCGTGGTCCTGTTCGCGCTGTACCTGTTCGGCATCGTCTCGGCGATGGCGGTGGCCTGGGTGATGAAGCGCTTCGCGCGCTTCGGCGACCAGGGCAGCGGCCGGGTGGTGCATTCGCCGCTGCTGATGGAGCTGCCCGCCTACCGCTGGCCGAACCTGCGCAACCTGGCGCTGGGGCTCCAGGAGCGCGCCTGGATCTTCCTGCAGCGCGTGGGCACGATCATCCTCACGCTGACGATCCTGCTGTGGTTCCTCTCGACCTTCCCGTCGCCGCCCGAGGGGGCGACCGGCCCGGCGATCCAGTACAGCCTGGCCGGCATGATCGGGGGCTGGCTCGAGCACATCTTCGCGCCGATCGGCTTCAACTGGCAGATCTCGATCGCGCTGGTGCCGGGCATGGCGGCGCGCGAGGTCGCGGTCGGCGCGCTCGGGACGGTCTATGCGCTCTCGGCGACCGGGGACGGCGTCGCGACCGCGCTGGAGCCGCTGATCGCGGGCAGCTGGTCGCTGGCGACCGCGCTGTCGCTGCTGGTCTGGTTCGTGTTCGCGCCGCAATGCATCTCCACGCTCGCGGCGGTGCGGCGCGAGACCAATTCCTGGCGCTACGTCTGGATCATGGCCGGCTACCTGTTCGGGCTGGCCTACCTGGCCTGTTTCATCACCTACCGCATCGCCGTCGCGCTGGGCGCCGGCTGAGCGCCCGCCACGCCGTCGAGTTCACCAGGAGAACCCCATGACACAGCAGATCATCGTCGGACTGATCGTCGCCCTGGCCGCCGCCTATGCGGTCTGGCGCTGGATGCCGGCCGCCTGGCGGCGCTCGGCCGCGGGCAAGGTCGCGGCGGGATCGCAGCGCGCGGGCCTGGTCGACGCCCGGCGCGCCAGCGCTCTGGCCGCCTCGCTCGCCAAGACATCCGGCTGCGGGTCGTGCGACAGTTGCGGAAGCTGCGGCAAGGCGTCCGCCGCCGCCGCCACGCCAGCGCGACCGGGCGACGCCGCCCCGCGCTGAAGTACACATGGCGCTGCGCGTGCTGGTCGCCGGTGGCGGCATCGGCGGACTGGCCGCGGCGCTGGCGCTCGCGCGCGACGGGCATCGGGTCGAACTGCTGGAGCAGGCGGCCGTGTTTTCGGAGATCGGTGCCGGCATCCAGCTCGGGCCCAACGCGATGCGCCGGCTCGCCGCGCTGGGCATCGCCGGGGAGGTCGAAGCCGTCGCCGCGCATCCGGGTGCGCTGGTGGTCGCCGATGCGTCGACCGGTCGCGAGTTCGCCCGCATGCCGCTCGGCGACGCGATGCGCGCGCGCTACGGCGCGCGCTACTGCTGCGTGCACCGCGCCGACCTGCACGCGGTGCTCGCGCAGGCGGTGCGGCTGCACGGCG
This sequence comes from Burkholderiaceae bacterium, assembly GCA_022701965.1. The sequence goes on from JAKONL010000316.1 coordinate 6,927, forward strand.
ACGCGGTCGCGCTTCATCTCGATTCGCGCATCGTCCGGGTCGAGGACGGCCGCGACGCCGTCGGCGTCACGACGCAGGACGCGCGCTCGCGGCAGGCCGACGCGCTCGTCGGCGCCGACGGACTGTGGAGCGCCGTCCGCCCGGCGGTCGTCAATGCCGAGTCCGCGCCGCGGGTGACAGGCCACACGGCCTGGCGCGGACTGATCGCGCAGGACGCGCTGCCACCGGCGCTGCGAAGCGGCGACGTGCGCGTCTGGCTGGGGCCGCGCATGCATGCCGTGGCCTACCCGGTGCGGCGCGGAGAGGCGCTCAACGTCGTGGTGCTCGCGGAATCGCCGCCTGCGGGCGATGCGCGCGACTGGGACCAGCCCGGCAGCCTCGCGGCCCTGCACAAGGCGACCGGACGATGCGCCGGCCCGCTGCAGGCGCTGATCGGGTCGATCGGCCCATGGCGCGCCTGGACGCTCTGCGATCGCGAGCCGCTCGCCGGTCCTTCGGAGATGGCTCGCGGCCGCATCGCGCTGCTCGGCGACGCCGCCCATCCGATGCTGCCGTACCTGGCACAGGGCGCGGGCATGGCGATCGAGGATGCCCTGGCGCTCGCCGAGGCGTTGCGTGACGTCCGGGAGCGAACGGCCGACGTGCCGGCAGCCCTGGGGCGCTATGCCCGAGCGCGCTGGCGGCGCGATGCGCAGGTCCAGTCCCGGGCGCGACGCAACGCCCGCATCTTCCATCTGACGGGGCCGATGCGGCTCGGCCGCGATCTGGCGTTGCGCACGTTCGGGCGCCGGCTGCTCGACGTGCCGTGGCTCTACGGCGGCTGAATCAGCGCGCCGCCGCCGGCAGCGCCCGCAACACCGCACGCACCGGCGACGCGTCCGCGTCGACCAGCTTCAGCGGCAGTGCGATGAGTTCGTAGTCGCCCTCCGGTACCGCGTCGAGCACCAGGTTCTCCAGGACCCGCAGGTCGAGCCGCCGCGCGACCTGATGGCTATCGAGCGCTTCGCTGCCGGCCGGGTCGATGCTCGCGCTGTCGATGCCGACCAGCCGCACGCCGAGCGCGCCCAGACGCTTGAGCGTGGCCGGCGCGAACGCCGTCAGGTCGGGGTCCCAATGATCGACCGGCGCACGGTCGCAGGTGCGCACCAGCACGCGCGGCGGCAGGCCGTCGAGCGCATGGGCCAGATGGGCGAGCTCGACGAGCGGCCCGCAACCGATCGCATGGATCACGCGACACGGCCCGAGGTAGGGCGCGAGGTCGACCCGGCCGATCGCGGCCCCGCCGGCGTCGTAGTGCAGCGGGGCGTCGGCATGGGCCCCGATATGCGTCGACATCGTGATCTCGCCGACGTTGGCGGCGCCGTCGCTGCCCAGCACCGCGGTCCAGCGCTGTCGATAGGGCGTGTCGCCGGGATAGACCGCCGACGCAGCACTCACGGGCGGCGAGATGTCCCAGAGCATCGCTGCAGGTCCTCTCGGTTCGTTAAGTTATGTACACATTCGCGGCGCGCGACTGCGCTAGTCTGTTCACCGTGGTTCACGGGTGTGAATTGCATCCTACTTTCAATTGACAATTGTTCCGGAGCCGAAGCGATGAACACAATCAGGAATGGCGCAGGTCGGCACGTTTCGACGGCACCGGACCTTCGACCCCGAGCCGAGGTGTCTCCATTGGGAACTTCCGCGCCGTTCACGCGAGCGACGAGCAACGCCGTCGGCGGCTCGCACCGGTCTTCGGGACCGAAGCCGGCTTCCGCGCTGCTTTTCGCGCACTGCAGCCGTCGCCTGCCCGATCTCCAGCAGACAGGCGCGCCGGAGACGGAGAACGGCTTCGTCGGCAAAGACGGCGACGCCCTGGTGTTCTGCCACCGCGAGCGTCCGGAGGTCTGCATCCAGACCGGCACCGACGTCTGCATCGTGAAGGCCGACGGCCGGGTCTTCCTGAACGGCGATGCGCTCGATCGCGGCCAGCCGGGGTTCCTGCAGATGCAGCGCAGGCTCGCGGAGCTGGGCGCCAGGGTGGCCGCCGGCGGCCTGACGCCTGGCGGCGAAACCGGCGACCTGCCGTCGCGGGCGCCCTGGGATCCGGCGTCGCCCGCCCACCCGAACTACGTGCTCTGATCCTGGATCCTGCCGATCAGCAGGAATTCCATCAGCGCCTTCTGCGCGTGCAGGCGGTTCTCCGCCTCGTCCCACACGACCGACTGCGGACCGTCGATCACGTCGGCCTCGACTTCCTCGCCGCGGTGCGCGGGCAGGCAGTGCATGAAGAGGGCGTCGGGCTGCGCGACGCGCATCATCTCGGTATCGACGCACCATTCGGCGAAGGCCGTTCGACGGGCTTCGTTCTCGGCCTCGTAACCCATGCTGGTCCAGACGTCGGTGGTGACCAGATCGGCATCGCGGCAGGCCTCCATCGGGTCCTTGAAGACCTTGTAGCTGTCCGACGAGCGCAGGCCGGCGACCGACTGGTCGACCTCGTAGCCGCCCGGCGTGCTCACGTGCACCTTGAAGCCCAGGATCTCGCTGGCCTGCAGCCAGGTGTTGGCCATGTTGTTGCCGTCGCCGACCCAGGCGAC
>JAKONL010000327.1 GCA_022701965.1 Burkholderiaceae bacterium
CACATCGCGCAGGCCTCGACCACCGGGCATGGCACCAACATCATCGCGGGCCTGGGCGTGTCGATGCGCTCGACGGCCTGGCCGGTGATCTTCGTCTGCATCGCGATCCTGGCCGCCTATTCGCTCGCCGGGCTCTACGGCATCGCCGTGGCGGCGACCGCGATGCTCAGCATGGCGGGCATCGTGGTCGCGCTCGATGCCTACGGCCCGATCACCGACAACGCCGGCGGCATCGCGGAGATGGCCGAGCTGCCCGCCAGCGTGCGCGCCGTGACCGATCCGCTGGACGCGGTCGGCAACACCACCAAGGCGGTGACCAAGGGCTATGCGATCGGCTCGGCCGGCCTGGCGTCGCTGGTGCTGTTCGCGGACTACACGCACAAGCTCGAAAGCCACGGACAGGCGATCGCCTTCAACCTGAGCGACCCGATGGTGATCGTCGGCCTCTTCATCGGCGGTCTGATCCCCTACCTCTTCGGCGCGATGGCCATGGAAGCGGTCGGCCGCGCCGCGGGCGCCGTCGTGGAGGAAGTGCGGCGCCAGTTCCGCGACATTCCCGGCATCATGGAGGGAACGGCGAAGCCCGAGTACGGCAAGGCGGTCTCGATGCTGACCGGCGCCGCGATCCGGGAAATGATGATCCCGTCGCTGCTGCCGGTGGTCGTTCCGGTCGTCGTCGGCCTCGTGCTCGGTCCGAAGGCGCTGGGCGGGCTGCTGATGGGCACGATCGTCACCGGGCTGTTCGTCGCGATCAGCATGTGTACCGGCGGCGGCGCCTGGGACAACGCCAAGAAGTACATCGAGGACGGCCACCACGGCGGCAAGGGATCGGAGGCGCACAAGGCCGCCGTCACGGGCGACACCGTCGGCGACCCGTACAAGGACACGGCTGGCCCGGCAGTGAACCCGCTGATCAAGATCATCAACATCGTGGCGCTGCTGATCGTGCCGCTCGTGGTCCGCTTCCACGGCGGCTGAGGGGCCAGGCTATTCGAGCTTGGCGCCGGACGCGGCGACAATGCCCTTCCACTTGTCGAAGTCGGTCTTGACCAGCGTGGAGAACGCCTGCGGCGTCGTGGGACGGGCCTCGGCGCCCTGCGCATGGATCGCCTCCCTGACCTCCGGCAGCGCGAGTTGCCTGTTGACCGCCGCGTTCACGGCCGCGACCACGTCCTTCGGCGCGTTGGCCGGCATGAAGAGGCCGTACCAGGAACTGACGTCGAAATCCTTCAGGGACGTCGATTCGGCGATGGTCGGCACTTCGGGCAGCGACGGGCTGCGCTGGGCCGACGTCACGGCTAGCGCGCGCAGCTTGCCGGCCTTGACCTGCGACATCGCCGACGGGATCGACGACACCATCATCGAGACCTGCCCGCTGATCGTGTCGATGACGGCCGGATTCGAACCCTTGTACGGCACGTGATTGATCCTGATGCCCGCGGCGAGCTTGAACATCTCGCCCACGAGGTGGGTGGTCGTGCCGTTGCCCGGGCTGCCGTAGGTGATGGTGTCGGGCGCGGCCTTGGCGGCGGCGATGACGTCGGCCATCGTCCTGAACGGCGACGATGCAGCGGTGACGATCACCAGGGGCGATTCCGCCACCAGCGCGACGGCCGTCAGGTCCTTCGACGGGTCGTAGTTCACCTTGTAGAGCCAGGGCGCGACGGCCAGGTTGTCCTTCTGGCCCATGACCATCTCGTAGCCGTTGGCCGGCTGGCGCACGGCTTCGGAGATGCCGATGGTGCCGCCCGCGCCCGGTTTGTTGTCGATCACCACCGTCCACTTGCTGGCCTCGGCGACGCGCGTGCCGACGATGCGGGCCAGGATGTCGGTACCGCCGCCGGGCGGGAACGGCACGATCACGCGGATCGGCTTGGTCGGATAGGAGGACGGCGAAGCCGTCGCCGGCGCGTTCTGGGCACCGGCCTGCAGGGGCAGGAGCGTCGAAGCCGCGAGCGTCGACAAGGCCAGCAGCGGCAGGAATTTGCGGATCATGCGGAGTCTCCAGCACCGGTGCGCGTCGCGCCCGACGCAAATGTCTTGGGGTCCGCGAGTCTACGGGAGCCGGTCGCACGCACCGGCCGATTCCCGCACTGCAGGTATTCGCTTGCTCAGTTCAGATGCAGGCTCTGCGGTACGTGCGCACCCCGTTCGACACGCAACGGAACGCCCTGGAGGGTGTCGAAATCGGAGGCCGGATCGGCGAGGCCGGACTCCTTGCATTCGTTGAGAAGCGCCATCCAGCGCCCGGCGGGCGAATCGGACGGCTGGTCGTTGACAAGAATCCCGTCGCGCAGGAAAAGCGTCTCGCCAGGCCGCCGCTGCTCGTGCAGTTCGGCGAGCCGCGCGATAGGGAACGCGTAGGTCACCAGTTTCTCCTTGCTCGCGGCATCCTTGCCGCCGCAACTGAAGAACCCTTCGGCGGCCACGACGACGCACGAGCCGTCGACACGCGAATCCATCTGCGCGCCGCTGCGCCAGATCGCGTTCGGCAGGCGCACCCTCACCTTGTCGATGACGAGATCGCGCTGCCTGTTGATCGCGGTGAGGGACGGAACCAGGGAACGGAGCTGGCGCAAGCGGTCGATGAAGCTGTCGTCGACCATGAACTGAACATGATGCGTCGATCCGCCAGAACGCCGGACGACCTGCATGACGACTTGGCGCGCATTGTTCAAAATGATTCTCCAGCTGGGCGACACGAAGTCACGGAAACAGGTTGTTACACCCTCTGCTGGATTTCACCCTAGCGGCGCACGCATTTCAAGTACCCGTTCGCATTACACGCCGTCGATCTCCTCGGCCAGGGCCTTGCACGACGGCGCGCAGACGCTTTGCGACTTGCCGAGCACCTGCTTGGTTCGCATCTGCGAGCGCAGGCGGTGCTTTCCGCACATGAAGCAGGACATCGTCGCGCCGCTGAACGACGCCGACGCGCGAAAAGGAGAACCGGAGGGCTTCGATTTGTACCGCAGACCGTCGGCGACAACGGCAGTTTTCACATCGGGCTTGGACATTGATTGGGATCCGTATGGGGTTGCTGCGAAGGGGCAGACATGGCGCGGATACCGCAGGCGTATCGCATAGACCCTTCCATTTTGGGCGAAAGGCCGGTTTTGCAAGGTCGGGGCCACCCCACGCCGGACAATGCCTTTGACAGCCGTTGCTCT
>JAKONL010000337.1 GCA_022701965.1 Burkholderiaceae bacterium
CAGGGCGGCCAGTCCGCACAGCCCCTGGATGATGTCGTCGTAGGCCGGCCGGCCCGCGTAGGGACCGTCCTCGCCGAAGCCGTGCACCGACACCACGATGAGCGCGGCGTTGCGCGCCATCAGCGTCGCGGGGTCGAGCCCGAGCGCGGCGAGCTTCTGCGGCCGCACGCTGCAGATCAGCACGTCGGCACGGTCAGCCAGCACCAGCAGGGCCTCGCGACCGGCGGGCTGCTTGAGGTCGAGCACGATGCTGCGCTTGCTGCGGTTGGCGCCGACGAAGGTCGCCGCCATGCCGGGCTCCATCGAAGGTCCGGTCACGCGCGTGCTGTCGCCGGCGGGCGCCTCGATCTTGATGACGTCGGCGCCATAGTCCCCGAGCATCTGCGTGGCGTACGGCCCGAGCATGACGCTCGTCAGGTCGAGGATGCGGATGCCCGCGAGCGGTCCGTCCGCATCCGGTCGTCGTTCCTGCATGGCCCGTCTCCTTGTCTCCTTGTCTGGAGGTCCATGCTAGGAAGGCGACATACTCGGGTCCAATATTGTTTTCCGCACTCTTGAGACGATTTCGGTATGAACCTCAAGCAGCTCAGGCAGTTCGTCGTGCTGGCCGAGACGCTGAACTTCCGCGTCGCCGCCGAACGGCTCGCGATGGCGCAGCCGCCGCTGTCGGTGTCGATACGCCTGCTGGAGGAGGAGATCGGCCAGCGCCTCTTCGACCGTTCGACCGGCGGCGTCAGGTTGACCGCGGTCGGCGCCAGCGTGCTGGAGCACGCCCGCCGCTCGCTCTACCACGCCGAGCAGCTGCGGCATTCGGCGCAGTTGGTCGCCGACGGGCAGCTGGGCAGCCTGCGCATCAGCTTCGTGCCGTCGTCGACGATCCGCCTGCTGCCGCGCGCGATCGCGCATTTCCGCCAGCGGCATCCGCGGGTCGACCTGAAGCTGTCGGAAGCCGGCACCAACGCCATCATGGAAGGGCTGCACGACGGCCTGATCGACGTCGGGCTGGTGCGCTATCCGACGCCGAACCTGCCGTCGGTGGCGGTATCGATCGTCGAGGTCAACCGCTACGTGGCGGCGCTGCCGGCCGGCCACCCCAAGGCCGGCAAGGCACGGCTTCGGCTCGCCGACCTGCACGACGAGCCGTTCGTCATGCCGTCGCCGCTGGACGGAACGGCCTCCTACATGTCGATGATGCATGCCTGCGCCCACGCCGGCTTCGTTCCCAACATCGTCCAGGAGGCATCGCACGCCATGACGATCGTCGCGCTGGTCGAGAGCGGCCTGGGCGTGGCTCTGGTGCCCGACATCTGGCAGCACCTGTCGCCGCGCAACGTGGAATTCCGGCCTCTCCTGGGGCTGCCGGGAACCGAGATCGGGCTCGCGTTCGCCTGTCGCAGATCCGAGGAGGACGCCGTGCTGCTGGAGGCATTCCGCCGATCGGTCGGGGCAGCCGTCGGGATGACCTGAGTCGTCCGCGGGAGGCTTCGTCTAGACGCCGAGGAACATGAGCAGTCCGTCGATCGGTCGTCGCTGGTCGCGCCGGATCGGACCCCGTACGGCGCGCAGTAACCGGAAGCCGTGTTCGTCGGCCAGCCTGCGCAGGTAGCTCTCGCCGTGCGCGTAGCGCAGGCTCGGCAGCAGCCGGAATTCCGTGTCCCCGCCGTCGGCGAGTTCGACGGAGAAGCAGAAGATGCCGTCCTTCTCGAGCACGTTGCGGACCGCGGCGAAGACCGGCGCCAGGTCGCCCACGTAGATGAACACGTCGGCCGCCGCCACGAGGTCGAAGGTCGACGACGCGTCCCGCAGGTGGTCGACGATGTCCCTCTTGGACAGCGTGTCGTAGACCTTCGTCGACGCCGCCTCGGCCAGCATGCGGCCCGACAGGTCGACGCCGTGGAGTCGCTCCGTCGACGGCCTGAGCTGCACTCCGCAGAGTCCCGTGCCGCAACCCAGGTCGAGCGCACAGCGGAAACGCCGGTGCGGCGCCACTTCTCCCAGCGTCCGGGCCAGCATGCCCGGGGCCCGGTAGTCCAGCGCCTGGACGACGTGCGTCGCGAACACGTCGGCATAGTCGTCGAACAGCGTCTCGACGTAGGTCGCGGGCGCGGTCGCGGGGACCGTGCCGTGGCCGACGGCGGAAAGGTAGTAGCCGTTGAGCTCGTCGTCGGCGCCGTTCCTGCGGGCCTCGAGAAAGGCATCGGCGGCCTCGCCGACGCGCCCCGTCTCGCGCAGGATCGTGCCGATGTTCGTCCAGGCCGGCGCGAAGCCGCGGTCGGCGGCGACGGCACGCTCGTAGGAGCGCAGGGCCTCGGCGTCGCGGTCGAGGCGCTGCAGCACCTGTCCGTGGCGAAACCAGGCGTCCGCGAAGGGGGGCGCGAGTTCGCCCGCACGACCGAAGCTGGCCAGCGCATCGTCCCAGCGGCCCAGCTGGGTCATGGCGCCGCCACGGTGGAACCACGCATCCGCGTTGCCGGGTTCCAGGAAGAGCACCCGTTCCGCGGCTTCCAGGGCGGCCTCGGGACGCGACAGGCCGAGCCGTGCGGCCGCGAGGTTGACGAGGGTGGAGATCCGGTCCGGCAGCAGCGCCAGGCTGTCGCTGAACTGCCGCTCGGCATCGGCGGGACGGCCGGCGAGCAGGTTCGCGAGTCCGTCGGTGAAAAGCTGTCGGGCGCTGTCGAAATCGGTGGTGGTGGCAGTGCGTGCGGGCATCGGTTCGTTCCGGGGTGATGGGACGAGTGTGCCGCCATCGTTCCCGCTCGTTCCGACATCCGTGTGACGAAACCGCTGACGCGACGTGCGGCGCGTGCCCATAGCATTGACCGGATGGAAAAAAGCAACCCGGCTCCGACCTCCCCGCCTCGGCTCACCCGGCGCCAGACGCTCGGCGCGGCGATGGCTCTGGGGTTGCAGCCGTTCGGCGCGGCAGCCCGTGATGCGGCTTCGGCCGCGGTGATCGAACCGGCGGGCGCTGCGCTGTGGAGGCTTCTCGAGCCGGCTGCCGTCATCACGACGCTCTATGCCGAAGGACGGTGGTGCGAAGGTCCGGTCTGGTCTCCGGCCGATGCGGGCCTGGTGTTCAGCGACGTGCGTGCCAACCGACAGCTCGTCGTTCGCGGCAATGGCCGGACGGCGACCGTTCGCGATCCGTCGAACAACAGCAACGGCAACGCGATCGACCGCCGGCAGCGCCTGCTGAGCTGCGAGCATCGCGGCCGTGCGGTGGTGCGCCGCGAAACCGACGGACGCTGGTCGACGCTGGTCGACAGGTACCAGGGACGGCGCTTGAACTCGCCCAACGATCTCGCGGTGGCGGGCGACGGTTCGATCTGGTTCACGGACCCGGTCTTCGGTATCGCGCAGCCCGACGAGGGTATCCAGGCCGAGCCGGAACAACGCTTCCGGCATGTCTTCCGGCTCGACGCCGACGGCCGGCTCGGCGCGGTGAGCGACACCTTCGACCAGCCCAACGGCATCGCGTTCTCGCCGGATTTCAGAACGCTCTATGTGTCCGAGGCCGGGGCCGCGCTGGACCCCGACGGCGGCGGACGGGAGATCCGTGCCTTCGACGTCCAGGGCGACGGCACGCTCAGGCGCGAGCGGGTGTTCGCGACGCTCGAGGCCGGAGTGCCCGACGGTCTCACGACCGACGAGAACGGTTGCCTCTATGCGGCCACGGGCGACGGCGTGCGCATCTGG
>JAKONL010000353.1 GCA_022701965.1 Burkholderiaceae bacterium
GCGAGCAGAACAGCGAACAGCCCCAAATCGGTCTCGGCAGCGGCGTGATCGTCAGCGCGGACGGCTACGTGCTGACCAACAACCACGTGGTCGACGGCGCCGACGAGATCGACGTCACGCTCAACGACGGCCGCCATGCGCGCGGCAAGGTGATCGGCACCGATCCCGACACCGACCTCGCCGTGCTCAAGATCGAGCTCGACAAGCTGCCGGTGATCGTGCTGGGCAATTCCGACGCACTGCAGATCGGCGACCAGGTCCTGGCGATCGGCAATCCGTTCGGCGTCGGCCAGACGGTGACGAGCGGCATCGTCTCGGCGCTCGGCCGCAACCAGCTCGGCATCAACATGTTCGAGAACTTCATCCAGACCGACGCGGCGATCAACCCCGGGAATTCCGGCGGCGCGCTGGTCGACGTGAACGGCAATCTCGAAGGCATCAACACCGCGATCTACTCCCGCTCCGGCGGCAGCATGGGTATCGGCTTCGCGATTCCGGTGTCGATGGCCAAGCAGGTCCTCAGCGACATCGTGACCGAGGGCAAGGTCACGCGCGGCTGGATCGGCGTCGAGCCGAACGACCTGTCGCCGGAGCTGGCCGAGACCTTCGGCGTGAAGGCGAACGCAGGCGTGATCATCACCGGCGTGCTGCAGAACGGACCGGCCGCCAAGGCGGGCATCCGTCCCGGCGACGTCATCACGCAGGTGGGCGACAGGAAGATCGACAACGTGCAGGAGCTGCTGACCGCAGTCGCCGGGCTCAGGCCCGGCAGCGACGCGCGGTTCGCCTTGCAGCGCGGCAGCGACAAGATGGAGCTGAACGTCAATCCCGGCCTGCGGCCCAGGAGTCCGGCACGACGCAATCCGGCCGAAACCGAGTAGTCCCCTCGTCAGGTCGGGTCAGGGCCGGTCGGATCAGGGTCAGCGCGGGGCGATGTCGGTGCCCGGCTCCTCGGGCGCCTTGCTGATCTTGACGAAGTATTTCGCGGCGATGATGCCGATCTCGTAGAGCACGCACATCGGGATGGCCAGCGCGAGCTGCGACACCACGTCAGGCGGCGTCAGCACGGCGGCGACGACGAACGACAGCACGACGAAGTAGCCGCGGAATTCGCGCAGCTTCTCCACCGTGACGAGCTCGAAGCGCACCAGCAGCATCACCACGATCGGCACCTGGAAGGCGCAACCGAAGGCGATGTAGAGCGACAGGATCGCCTCGACGTAGGAAGAGATGTCGGGCGTGGCGGCCACCGACTCGGGCGTGAAGCGCTGGATGAAACCGAACATCTTGTCCAGCACGAAGAATTGCACGAACGCGATGCCCGCGTAGGCCAGCAGGCTGCCGAAGAGGATCAGCGGCAGCGCGAACTTCTTCTCGTGGCTGTAGAGCCCCGGCGCCACGAACATCCAGATCTGGTACATGAGCCACGGCAGCGCCAGCAGCACCGCCGTCATGCCCAGCACCTTCAGCGGCACGAAGAACGGGGAGAAGACGCCGATGGCGATCAGCTTCGCGTCGTGCGGCATGTGGGCGCGGATCGGCGTCGCGATCATGTCGATCAGCCCGCTCGGTCCCGGCCAGAAGGCGAGCAGCGCCGCGGCCACCGCGAGACCGTAGCAGCAGTAGAGCAGGCGGTCGCGCAGCTCCATGAGGTGGTGCACGAACGGCTGCTCGGTACCGGCGAGTTCGTCGTCTTTTTTCGTGTCGAAGGATTCGGCCATGGATGGATGCTGCGGACGGAGAGGAAGGCCGGTGTGCGGGAAACGGAGCAGATCGGCGTGGCTTGCCGAGGCGCCGGACTAGTCGACCCTGTGCGGCCGGAAGCGAGCCACGCGCGCCGCCCCGGACAGCGCCTTGGTACGCACGCCGTTGCGCGACTTGTACCACTGCGGCGTCGCGCCCTGCTTGAGACGCCAGTTCTTGCGCGGATGGCGGTAGCTCGGGTAGACCGGCTGGGACGCCACGTCGGGTTCGGCGAGTGCCGAGAGCGTCTGCCCGCTCTCGGAGAACTGCTTCTCGAAGTCGCTGGCGCCGGAATGGATGCTGGTCTCGACGTCGCGGGCGGCCGCGTGCACCGAATCCTTCATCTTGCGAAGCTCGTCGAGGTCCATCGACCGGTTGACCTCGGCCTTGACGTCGTTCACGTAGCGCTGGGCCTTGCCCAGCATCGTCCCGACCATGCGCGCGACACGGGGCAGCTTTTCCGGCCCGATCACGATCAGCGCGACCGCGCCGATCAGCGCCAGCTTCGAAATGCCGAGATCGATCACGTATCGACGCTCAGGACTTCTGGCGCGCTTCGACGTCGATGGTCGACTTGTCGACCGCCGGACGGCCGGTCACCTGCGCGGCCGGATGGACGGGCGTGGTCGTGTCGGTGGTCTCGACGGTCGAGCCGTCCTTCATGCCGTCCTTGAAGCCCTTCACGGCACCCCCGAGGTCGGAGCCCATGTTGCGCAGCTTCTTGGTGCCGAAGATCATGACCACGACGAGCAGCACGATCAGCCAGTGCCAGATTGAAAAAGAACCCATGAGTGACTCCTGAAGAATGTGAAGAATTTTAGTCGGGGGCGGGATGGCCCCTGAACGCGCCCGACTCGAAATGGCGCGGCGCCGGGACCAGCCTACTCAACCCTTGAGCCAGGGACGCGGCCCGCCCATGACGTGGACATGGAGATGGTGCACTTCCTGCCCGCCCTCGGTGCCGGTGTTGACGACGATGCGGAAGCCGCCGTCCGGATACGGCCTGCACCCCTGCTCCAGCGCGAGCTTCGGCGCCAGCGTCATGATCCGCCCCATCAGCGCGGCATCATCGTCAGTGAGTTGCGCCATCGAGGCGATGTGCCGCTTCGGGATCAGCAGGAAATGCACCGGCGCCCAGGGCGCGATGTCGTGGAAGCCGAAGATGTCGTCGTCTTCGTAGACCTTCTTCGCGGGAATCGCGCCCGAGGCGATCTTGCAGAAGATGCAGTTCGGGTCGTGCATGGATGCGGATGTCGGGATAGCCTCAGACGACACGGGCGGGCTCCATCGAACGGCCGGCGTTCATTCGCACCATCCCCTTCACGATGCGGTAGAGGAACCACAACGAGATCAGGCCCCAGGCGATCCAGCCAGGGAGGATGAACAGCAGCCAGAGCCAAGAGGTCAGCAGGTAGAGCAGACCGGCCCAGACCACCGAGCGGATGCGCCAGCTGAAATGCGACGCCTGCCAGGTGCCGGCGGCGTCGGAGCGCTTGACGAGGTCGATGATCAGTGCGATCAGCAGCAGCACGATGGAAGCCTGCGCGCCGGGGAGCACGGCGCCGACCGCCACCACCAGATGCAGCACGTAGCTCGCCCAGCCCCAGGTGCGCAGCGCGGGGTCCGGTTCGATGTTGACAATGTCGTTGGTTCGCATGGGTTGCCTGTGGAGGTTCAATCGTCGAGGGCTTCGCGGACCCGGGCCTTGCGAAGCGATTTCTCCTCGATGCCGCTGGTGCCTTCGCGCCGCTCGAGTTCGGCAATGACCGCTGCCGGAGACAGTCCGTAGTGCGCGAGTGCCACGAGACAGTGGAACCACAGATCGGCCACTTCGTTCACTATTTTTTGCGCGTCGCCGCCATGGTCGGCATCCTTTGCGGCCATCACGACCTCGGTCGCTTCCTCGCCGATCTTCTTGAGGAACGCGTCGGGACCCTTGTGCAGCAGCCGGGCGACGTAGCTCTTCTCGGGATCGCCGCCGCGGGCGGGCAGGCGGCTTTCGACGACCGCGGCGAGGCGCGCGAGCGCGTCCTCGGCGCCGGGACGAAGGGGTGTGGTGATCGGGGTCGCTGTCATCTGTAGATCGATTCCGGGTCCTTGAGGATGGGCTCGACCGCGGTCCATGCGCCGTCCTGCAGCTTGCTGAAGAAGCAGCTGTGGCGACCCGT
>JAKONL010000380.1 GCA_022701965.1 Burkholderiaceae bacterium
GGCCCGCGGTGTCGCTGTGATTGCAGATGTGCGCCGGGTCGAAGCCGTCGAGGAACTGGAACGGCCCGTAGTCGATGGTGAGCCCGAGGATGCTCATGTTGTCGGTGTTCATCACGCCGTGGCAGAACCCCACGGCCTGCCATTGCGCGAGCAGCCGCGCCGTGCGCTCGCTGACCGCCTCGAGGAAGCAGGCGTAGGTATTGCCACCGAAGCGCGAGGACGCGCGGCATTCCGGATAGTGGCTGTCGATGACCGCGTCGGCCAGCGTCTGCAGCTCGACGCTGCGATCGGTCGCGGCGTGGGCGAAGTGCTCGAAATGCCCGAAGCGGACGAAGCTCGGCGCCACCCGCGCCACGACCGCCGCGGTCTCCATCGTCTCGCGGCGCACGCCCTGGTCGGAACCGATGACCGACAGCGCGCGGGTCGTCGGTATGCCCAGGCCGTGCATGGCTTCGCTGCAGAGGAATTCCCGGATGCTCGACCGCAGCACGGCACGGCCGTCGCCGCCGCGCGAGTAGGGCGTGCGCCCGGCGCCCTTCAGCTGCAATTCGAGCGGGCCTCGAGGCGTGTCGAGCTCGCCGAGCAGGATCGCGCGGCCGTCGCCGAGCTGGCCCGCCCAGACGCCGAACTGGTGCCCGCTGTAGACGCTCGCGAGCGGCTCGCTGCCCGTCAGCACCGCATTGCCGGCCAGCGCCTCGAGCGCTTCGGACGAATCGAGCCAGCCGTCGGGCAGGCCCAGCTCCGCTGCCACCGCGTCGCAGCCGCCGATCCGGTACGGATCGGGCAGTGGAGTCGGTTGCAGCCGGGTCGAGAAGGCCGGGCCCAGCCGGGCGAATCGGTTGCGCCAGGGCAGCGCGATGGCCGGTGCGCCGGCGTCTTGGAGGATCGGACTCATCCGCGCGATTTTCCCGCAGGCATCGGGCACGCCCGCGCCTTACGGGCAATCCCCCTACGGCACGGCGGAAGCGTCGGCAACAATCGGCGACCACCAGAAATCTACAGGAGTGCACCCGATGCTGGGCTTGATGCAGGACCAACCGCTGCTGATCTCTTCGCTGATCGAATTCGCGCAGCGCCATCATGGCGATGGCGAGATCGTCTCGCGGCGCGTCGAAGGCGACATCCATCGCTACACGTGGTCCGACGTGGCGCGGCGCGCGCGCCAGGTCGCCAACGCGCTCGACGGTGACGCCCTGGGTTTCGGCGACCGTGTCGCGACGCTGGCCTGGAACGGCTACCGGCACCTGGAGCTCTACTACGGCGTGAGCGGCTCGGGCCGCGTGCTGCACACCATCAACCCGCGCCTGCACCCCGACCAGATCGCCTGGATCGCCAACCATGCCGAGGACCAGATCCTGTGCTTCGACCTGAGCTTCCTGCCGCTGGTGCAGGCGGTGCACGCCCGCTGCCCGAGCGTGCGCAAATGGATCGCGCTGTGCGACGCCGACCGGCTGCCGGTCGACAGCGGCGTGCCGAACCTGGAGAGCTACGAAAGCTGGATGGGCACGCGGTCCGATACCTATGCCTGGCCGGTCTTCGACGAGAACACCGCCTCGAGCATGTGCTACACGAGCGGCACCACCGGCAATCCGAAGGCCGCGCTCTACAGCCATCGCTCGACGCTGCTGCATGCCTACGGCGCCTCGCTGCCCGACGTGATGTGCCTGTCGGCGCGCGACTCGGTGCTGCCGGTGGTGCCGATGTTCCACGTCAACGCCTGGGGGCTGCCGTATTCGGCGGCGCTCACCGGCTGCAAGGTGGTCTTTCCCGGCCCGGCGCTCGACGGCAAGTCGGTCTACGAACTGATCGAGGCCGAGCGGGTGACCTTCGCCGCCGGCGTGCCGACGGTCTGGCAGATGCTGCTGACGCACATGAAGCCCGGCGGCCTGCGCTTCTCCAGCCTCAGGCGCACGGTGATCGGCGGCTCCGCCTGTCCGCCGGCCATGATCCACTCGTTCCAGCAGGACTACGGCGTCGAAGTGCTGCATGCCTGGGGCATGACCGAGATGAGCCCGCTGGGCACGCTGTGCACGCTCAAGAACAAGCATCTCGCGCAGCCGGCCGAGGTGCAGGACGCGATCCGGCTGAAGCAGGGCCGGGCGATCTTCGGCGTCGACATGAAGATCGTCGACGGCAACGGCGACGAGGTCGCCTGGGACGGCAAGGCCTATGGTGACCTGATGGTCAAGGGCCCGTGGATCGTCAAGGCGTACTACAGGGGCGAGGGCGGCGATCCGCTGGTGAGCGACGCGAACGGCCACGGCTGGTTCCCGACCGGCGACGTGGCGACGATCGACGCCGACGGCTATCTGCAGATCACCGACCGCAGCAAGGACGTGATCAAGTCGGGCGGCGAGTGGATCAGCTCGATCGAGCTGGAGAACACGGCGGTTGCCCATCCCGACGTGATCGAAGCCGCCGCCATCGGCATCACGCATCCCAAATGGGACGAACGGCCCCTGCTGATCGTCGTCCGCAGGCCGGAGAGCGACTTGGACCGGGAGG
>JAKONL010000413.1 GCA_022701965.1 Burkholderiaceae bacterium
GCGCGATTCTCTGCACCGGCCGCACGGCATGCTGTCGGACGAAGCCACGGGGCGGCTTCGGCGCTCAACCCCTGTTCGCGGCACCGGAGCCCGCAGACCCGGCGGTCAGGCCGGAGTCAGGCGGACCGGGGCCGGATCAGGCCGGCAGCACCGTGGCGCCGACTTCGCCCAAGCCGATGCGCGTGGCGCCTTCGCGCTCGCAGTACCCGCGAAGCACCAGCCTGTCGCCGTCTTCCAGGAACGTGCGCTTCTCGCCGTTGGGCAGCACGACGGCTTGCTTGCCGCCCAGCGACAGTTCGAGCAGCGAGCCGGCCTGGTCGGGCTCGGCGCCCGACAGCGTGCCGGAGCCGAACATGTCGCCCGGCTGCAGGTTGCAGCCGTTGACGGTGTGGTGCGCGACGAGCTGCGCGGCGGTCCAGTAGGCCGCCTGCGCATAGTTGCCGCGCGTGAGACGCACGGCGGGTTCGCCGGCTTCGCGCATCTTCGCGGTCTGCAGCCAGACCTCCAGCGTGATGTCGATCGCGCCCTGCGCGCGGTTGGCGGGCGAATCGAGATACGGCAGCGGCTGCGGGTCGCCCGCCGGACGCTCGAAGGCGCTGCGGAACGGCGCCAGCGCCTCCATCGTCACGATCCACGGCGACAGGGTGCTCGCGAAGCTCTTCGAGAGGAACGGGCCGAGCGGCTGGTATTCCCAGGCCTGCAGGTCGCGCGCCGACCAGTCGTTGAGCAGCGTGATGCCGAACAGGTGCTGCTCGGCGTCGGCGATATCGATCGGCTCGCCCTGCGCGTTGCCGCGCCCGATCATCAGCCCGAGCTCGAGTTCGTAGTCGAGGCGCTTGACCGGGCCGAACGACGGCGCGTCGGCCGCGTCGGCGTTCGGCGCACGGGTCTGCCCTCGGGGACGCTTGAAATCCGTGCCGCTGACGTTGATCGACGAGGCGCGGCCGTGGTAGCCGATCGGCACCCACTTGTAGTTCGGCATCAGCGGCTGGTCGGGCCGGAACAGCCGGCCGACGGTCGTCGCGTGATGGATGCCGGTGTAGAAATCGCTGTAGTCGCCGATGCGGCACGGCAGCGCGTGCTCGACCGCCGACTGCGCCACCAGCGCCTTCGACCAGGCCGCCTGCTGCGCGCTGCCTTCGGACAGGCCCGCCGACAGGGTGGCGCGCAGCGCCTGCCGCTGGTCGGCGCTCGCGGCCATCAGCAGGTTCATGTCGTCGGTGTCCACGAGCCCGGCGGCCTTCAGGTCGAGCACCTGGTCGCCGATGGCCACGCCGATGCGCAAGCCCTCGCCGCTGCCGGCAGGACGGAAACGGCCGAACGGCAGGTTCTGGATCGGGAAGTCGGCGCCTGCGGCGTTGGCGGATTCGACCCAGCTGCGCAGCTTCGGATCGTGGGTGGCGTTGAGGGTGTTCATGGGTGCTTTCAGTCTGCGGTCATGCCGGCCTTCTTGGCGACATCGCCCAGGCGCCGGTATTCGGTTCGGGTGAGCTGGGCGAATTCGTCCGGGGTCGAGCCGCGCGGCGTGAAGCCGGCGGCCACGAGCTTGTCCTTGACGTCGGGCAGCGCGAGCGCCTCGACGATGGCGTCGTTGAGCGCCTTGACGACCGGCGCCGGCAGGCCGGCGGGTCCGTAGACGCCGAACCACGGTTCGAGCGCATAGCCCGGCAGGCCGGCCTCGGCGAGGGTCGGCACGTCCGGCAGCGCCGGCGAACGCGCCGGGCCGGCGACCGCGAGCGCGCGCAGCTTGCCCGCCTGGATGTGCGGCAGCGACGCGGGCAGGTTGTCGAACATCACGCCGATGGTGTTGCCCAGCAGGTCGTTGATGGCCGGGCCGCTGCCCTTGTAGGCGACGTGCGTGAGCTCGGTGCCGGTCGTCTGCGCGAACATCACGCCGGCCAGGTTCATCGAGGTACCGGCACCGGCGGTGGCGTAGGGCAGGCCCGGATTCTTCCTGGCCGCGGCGACCAGGTCGGCGACGCTGCGGACCGGCGACGCGGCCGGCACTTCGAGCACGATGGTCGAGGTGCCCAGCAGGCTCACGGCGGTGAAGTCCTTGCGCGGGTCGAAGGCCATCGACTTGTAGATGTGCGGATTGAGCGCATTGGTCGAGATCGCGCCGAAACCGATCGTGTAACCGTCGGGCGGCGCCTTGGCCACCGCGTCCATGCCGATGTTGCCGCCGGCACCGGCGCGGTTGTCGACGACGACCGGCTGCCCGAGCTTCTCCGACATCTTCTGGCCGACGGTGCGGGCCACCAGGTCGGTGGTGCCGCCTGCCGTGTACGGCACGACGAAGCGGATCGGCTTGATCGGGTAGTCGGCGGCCCGCGCGGCGGCGAACGGCAGGCCGATGCAGGCGGTGGCGACCAGTGCGGCGAAGGCGCCGCGGCGGGATGCGTCGAAGGTCATGTCGGCTTTGTCTCGTTGTTCTCGAACTGGTCCTTGAGGCCGGCCCAGCAGTCGGCGTAGTCGTCGTCGCGCGCCGGACTCTGCATCGCGAACGGCGTCGGGATGAAGCGATAGCGGCTCTCGAACATGAAGGCCAGCGTGTGGTCGAGCTTGTGCGGCTGCAGGCTCGCGTGGCTGGCCTTGTCGAACGCCTCCTCGTCGGGGCCGTGCGGCACCATCGGGTTGTGCAGGCTCGCGCCGCCGGGCTTGAAGCCGCCGGGCTTGGCGTCGTACTGGCCGTAGACCAGGCCCATGAACTCGCTCATCAGGTTGCGGTGGTACCAGGGCGGACGGAAAGTGTCCTCCATCACCAGCCAGCGCGGCGGGAAGATCACGAAGTCGCAGTTGGCGGTGCCGGGCGTGTCGCTCGGCGAGGTCAGCACGGTGAAGATCGACGGATCGGGATGGTCGAAGCTGATCGAGCCGATGGTCATGAAGTTGGCCGTGTCGTACTTCACCGGCGCGAGGTTGCCGTGCCAGGCGACGACGTTGAAGGGCGACTGCCGGGTCGGCGCGCGCCAGAAGCGGCCGCCGAACTTCTTGACGATCTCGTAGCCGTCGCCTTCGGCGCCGTCCTCGAACGCCGCCACCGGCGCGAGGAAATCCCGCGCATTGGCCAGGCCGTTGGAGCCGATCGGGCCGAGTTCGGGCAGGCGGAACTGCGCGCCGTAGTTCTCGCAGACGTAGCCGCGCGACGGGCCGGCGCCGGCCTCCGAATCCGGCAGCGCGACCTTGAAGGCCACGCCGCGCGGCAGCACCGCGATCTCGCCCGGCTTCACTTCGAGCATGCCCATCTCGGTGGTGATCAGCAGCCGGCCCTGTTGCGGCACCAGCAGCATCTCGCCGTCGGCGTTCACGAACGCGCGGCGCGTCATCGAACGGCCGGCCAGGTAGACGTGGGCGGCGACACCGGCGTGCATCTCGGCGTCGCCGTTGGCCGCGAGCGTATGCATGCCGTCGACGAAGTCGGTGGTGTCGGCCGACGCTTCGAACGGGATCGGGTGCCAGCGCATCGGCTCCGGCGGCACCGCCATCGCGCGGTCGGCGCCGGTGGCCCACAGCAGCTGCGCATACGGCGCATAGCGCCCCGACACCACGGACGGCTGGCGGCGGTACAGCCAGCTGCGGCGGCCGGTGTGGCGCGGCGCGGTGAAGGCGGTGCCCGACACCAGTTCGGGGTACAGGTCGAAGGGCGCGCGCTGCGGGCTGTTGCGGCCCCGCGGCAGCGCGCCGGGTACGGCCTCGGTCGCGTATTCGTTGCCGAAGCCGCTCTGGTAGCGCAGGTCGGAAGTCATGGGTGGGTTGTCTCCATCGGGTTCGGATGCCGTCGGCACCGTTCGTCTAATCCGAATTCGTTCGCCTTGAGCGAACGACCGGAGTCTAATCCGGCGATCCGTTCATGTCTAATCCGCTGCTCCCCAACGACTCCGCACACGGCCCGAACCCCATGCCCACCGACGACGCAACGCCCGGCGACCGCACGCAGCGCGGCATCCAGAGCATCGAGGTCGGCGGCCAGCTGCTGCGCGCGCTGGTGCACCACGGCCGGCCCATGGCGCTCAAGGACCTGGCGCGCGAGGCCGACATGACGCCGGCCAAGGCGCATCCGTACATGGTGAGCTTCGGGCGGCTCGGGCTGATCGAGCAGGACGCCACCAGCGGCCACTACCTGCTCGGCCCGCTGGCGCTACAACTGGGGCTGATCGGATTGCAGCAGGCCGACCCGGTGCGCATCGCCGCGCCGCTGCTCGCCCCGCTCGCGCAGGAGATCGGCCATACGGTCGCGATCGCGGTCTGGGGCGCGCGCGGCGCGACCATCGTGCAGATCGCCGAGGCGCCGTCGCCGGTGCACGTGAGCCTGCGGCACGGCACGGTGTTCTCGCTGACGCACACGGCGTCGGGGCGGTTGTTCGGGGCGTACCTGGAGGCGGATGTGGTGAAGGCACTGCTGGACGACGAGCGGCGGCGCGCGGCGCAGCGCAGGCCGGCGGCGTCGAAAGCCGGCTCGCAGCCATCACCGGCCGTGCCGAGCTGGGCCGCCTTCGCCGCGCAGCTCGACGAGGTCCGCGCGCACGGCATCAGCCGCTCCGAGGACGAGGTGCTGCCGGGCGTGAGCGCGATGTCGGCGCCGGTGTTCGACCACGGCGGCGCGATCGTGCTGGCGCTGACCGCGATCGGGCCGAGCGGCGTGTTCGACAGCCGATGGGACAGCGCGCCGGCGCAGGCGTTGCGGCGCTGCGCCCGGGCCGTGTCGGACCGGCTCGGCGCACCCGCCTGACACCGAAACCTCAGTCAGGCGCGCTGGCTCACATCACCGCGCCGAGCTGCCACGGCAGGAACTCGTTGTCCCCCAGGCCGTTCGCTTCGCTCTTGGTCACCTGACCCGAGGCCGTCGCGATCATCAGCTCGAACAGCGCCTGCCCGGCGGCCGCGATGCTCTGCCGGCCCTCGACGATGCCGCCGGCGTCGAAGTCCATGTCCAGGCTCATGCGCTCGAACATGGGCGTGTTGGTGGCCAGCTTGAGCGACGGCGTGGGCTTGCAGCCGTAGGTCGAGCCGCGGCCGGTCGTGAAGCAGATCAGGTTGGCGCCGCCCGCGACCTGGCCGGTGGCCGACACCGGGTCGTAGCCCGGCGTGTCCATGAAGACCAGCCCGTGCGTGCGCACCGGCTCGGCATATTCGAGGACGTCCATGAGCCCGGTCGAGCCGGCCTTGGCGACCGCGCCCAGCGACTTCTCCAGGATGGTCGTAATGCCGCCGGCCTTGTTACCCGGCGACGGGTTGTTGTTCAAGTCGCCGCCGTGCATCTCGGCATAGCCTTCCCACCACTTGAGGCGCGCCATCAGCTTGTCGGCGATGGCCTGCGAGGCGGCGCGGTGCGTCAGCAGGTGTTCGGCGCCGTAGATCTCGGGCGTCTCCGACAGGATCGCGGTGCCGCCGTGGCGCACCAGCAGGTCGACCGCCGCGCCCAGCGCCGGGTTCGCGCTGATGCCCGAATAGCCGTCCGAGCCGCCGCACTGCAGCCCGACCGCCAGGTGCGTGAGCGGCACCGGCTCGCGCGTCGCCCGGTTCGCCTGCACCAGCATGTCCTCGAGCAGCGCCTTGCCCGCGGCGATGGTCTCGCGCGTGCCGCCCTCGTCCTGGATCGTCAGCGTGGCGAACATGCCGGGGTCGCGCGCGGTCAGCACCTCGACCAGTGGCGCGATCTGGTTGACCTCGCAGCCCAGGCCGATCACCAGCACGCCGGCGAA
>JAKONL010000422.1 GCA_022701965.1 Burkholderiaceae bacterium
GTGCCGGTGATCCAGGGCGCGGCGCTGTGCATGGGGCTGCTGTTCGTGATGTTCAACCTGGCGGTCGACGCCGCGTGCCTGGCGCTCGATCCGCGACGCCGGACCGGAGGTGCGCCATGAACGCGCGCCGTGCATGGCGGCGGCGCGCCGGCCTCGGCGTGCTGGCGCTGGTCGCCCTGTTCTCGCTGCTCGGGCCGCTGGTGGCGGGTGCCGATCCCGCGCGCCAGGTGCTGGCCGACAGCCTGCGGGCGCCGGGCGCTGCCTACTGGCTCGGCGCCGACGTGCTGGGCCGCGACGTGCTCGCGCGTCTCGCGCACGCGGCGCGGCTCTCGCTCGGGCTGGCGCTGCTCACGGCCGTGACGGCGGCCGTGCCGGGCGTGCTGCTCGGCGTCGTGGCGAGCTGGCGTGGCGGGCGCACCGAGCGCGCGCTGGTGATGCTGGCCGACATGGTGCTGTCGGTGCCGGGGCTGCTGCTGGTGCTGCTGTTCGCGGCGATCGCGCCGGGCCGGCACTGGGCGCTGTACGTCGGGCTGTCGCTGTCGCTGTGGGTCGAGTATTTCCGCGTCGCGCGCGCCGCGAGCCGGCCGGTGCTGGCCGGCGATGCGGTGCAGGCTTCGCGGCTGCTGGGCTTCGGCCCGCTCTACGTGCTGCGGCGCCACCTGCTGCCGGCGCTCGCGCCGGTGCTGGGCACGCTGCTGGCCTTCGGTGCGGCGCAGGCCGTGCTGGCGCTGGCCGCGCTGGGCTTCATCGGCGTCGGGCTGCAGCCGCCGACGCCGGAACTGGGACTGATGATGACCGAATACCTGCCGCACTACGAGGAAGCGCCGTGGCTCATCGGCGCGCCCGTCGCGCTCCTGATGCTGCTGGTCCTGGGCATGATGCTGCTGGCCGGCGACGGGGAGGCGGCGCGATGAACGACACGATCCTCCTGTCGGTGGAAGGGCTGTCGGTGCAGGTCGGCGCACAGCCGCTCCTGCGCGACGTCTCGTTCGCGCTCGGGCCCGGCGAGGCGCTCACGCTGCTCGGCGAGAGCGGCGCGGGCAAGTCGCTCCTGGCACAGGCCGTGATGGGCAACCTGCCGGGCGCCCTGCGCGCCGGCGGCACGGTGACGGTCGCCGGCGCGCGCAGCCGGGCGCAGGACCTCTCGGCCCGACGCCATCTCTGGGGCCGCACGCTGGCGCTGCTGCCCCAGGAGCCGGCGCTGGCGCTCGACCCGCTGATGCGCATCGCGCCGCAGCTGCGCGAGACCCATGCGCTGGTGCGCGGTGCCGACGCGTCCGCCGCCGGCGACGCGGCCGGCCGCGACCTCGAGGCCGCCGGCCTGGCCCACGCGGCACGCCAGTACCCGTGGCAGCTCTCCGGCGGCATGGCGCAGCGCGCGGCCGCGGCCGTGGCGCGCGCCGGCGGGGCCCGCGTGCTGCTGGCCGACGAACCGACCAAGGGCCTGGACGCCCACTGGCGCGACCGCACCGTCGATACCCTGCGGCAGGTGCAGCGCGACGGCGGCTGCGTCGTGGTGATCACGCACGACCTGCGCGTCGCCCGGGCGCTGGGCGGCCGGCTGATCGTGCTGCGTGCGGGCGAGGTGGTGGAGCAGGGCGACACGCACGCCGTGCTCGCGAACCCGCGGCACGCGTTCACGCGCCGGCTCGTCGATGCCGACCCCGCTCACTGGCCCCGGCGCCCGGCGGCGGCGCGGGGCGAATCCGTGCTGACCGCACGCGGCCTGGCCAGGCGCTTCGGCGACCGGACGCTGTTCGCCGGCGTCGACCTCGACCTCCGGCGCGGCGATCGTCTGGTCGTGCGCGGCGCCAGCGGCACCGGCAAGAGCACGTTGGGCAACGTGCTGCTCGGCCTGCTGCCGCCCGATGCCGGCGAAGTGCGGCGCTCGGTCGGCCTGCTGCCGACCGCGCTGCAGAAGCTCTACCAGGACCCCGCGATGTCGTTCGCGCCGACGGCCACCCTGGAGCGGTCGCTGCGCGATGCGGCCGGCCGCCACGGCGCAGCCTGGACGGCGGTGCTCTCGCGCCTGGAGCGCCTGGGCGTCCCGCCCGCACTGCTGGCGCGGCGTCCGGGCGAGGTGTCGGGCGGCGAGCTGCAGCGCATCGCGCTGGCGCGGGTTCTCGTGGCGCGGCCGGCGCTGCTGTTCGCCGACGAGCCGACCTCCCGGCTCGATCCGGTGTCGCAGCAGGAGGCGATGGCGGTGCTGCTGGACGCGGTCGAGGAGTGCGGCGCGGCGCTGCTGCTGGTGACGCACGACGACGACCTCGCCGACGCGGTCGGGCAGGGCGCCGCGCTGTCGCTCGACGCGGCGAGCTAGCTACCATCGACCCATGACAACCTCCTTCCCCTTCGATGCCGTGCTGTTCGACTGCGACGGCGTGCTGGTCGACTCCGAACCCCTCACCAACGGCGTGCTGCGCGACATGCTCGAGGAACGCGGCTGGACGCTGAGCAGCGCGGACTGCATGCGCCTGTTCGTCGGCAAGGCGGTGAAGGACGAGCGCGCGTCGATCGAGGCCAACACCGGCATGCCGGTCACCGACGAATGGCTCGCGAGCTTCTGGGCGCGCCGCAACGTGGTGCTCGAGCGCGACCTGGTCGAGATCCCGGGCGCGCCGGCCGCGGTGCGCGCGCTGCATGCGGCGCTCGCGGGCCGCATCGCCTGCGCCTCGGGCGCCGATCGCAACAAGGTCGAGCTGCAGCTGCGCAAGATCGGCCTCTTCGACGCCTTCGAGGGCCGCGTCTTCAGCGGCCACGAGACGCCGCGCTCCAAGCCCGCGCCCGACGTCTACCTGGCGGCGGCGCAGGCGCTGGGCGTCGACCCGGCGCGCTGCGCGGTGGTGGAGGACACCGTGACCGGCGCGACGGCCGGCGTCGCGGCTGGCGCCACGGTCTTCGGCTACAGCCCGGGCGGCCTGGGCCACAGCGGGGCGGACGCGCTGCGCGGCGTCGGCGCGGCGGCGATCTTCACCGACATGGCGCAGCTGCCGGCGTTGCTGGCCGACTGGCGCGGGGTGGCTTCGTGAAGGCGCCGCCGCGACTGCAGTCGCTGGTCGACGAGGGCCTGATCGACACCGTCGTGCGCCAGCTCATGAGCGGCAAGGAGGCGATGGTCTACGTGGTGCGCTGCGGCGAGGAAACCCGCTGCGCCAAGATCTACAAGGAGGCGACGAACCGCAGCTTCCGCCAGGCGGTCGACTACACCGAGAACCGCAAGGTCAAGAACACCCGCCTGCAGCGCGCGATGGCCAAGGGCACGAAGTTCGGCCGCCAGGCGACCGAGGCCGCCTGGCAGAGCGCCGAGGTCGATGCGCTCTACCGGCTGGCCGCCGCCGGCGTGCGGGTGCCCGAGCCCTACAACTTCTGCGATGGCGTGCTGCTGATGGAGCTCGTCACCGACGCCGAGGGCGATGCCGCCCCGCGCCTGAACGACGTGGTCTTCACGCCCGAGGACGCGCGCCGCCACCACGCGAGCCTGCTGGTCGAGGTGGTGCGCATGCTGTGCGCGGGCGTCGTGCACGGCGACCTGTCGGAGTTCAACGTGCTGCTGGCCGCGGACGGGCCGGTGATCATCGACCTGCCGCAGGCGGTGGACGCGGCCGGCAACAACCACGCCCGGCGCATGCTGCTGCGCGACGTGGCGAACCTGAAGAACTTTTTCGGCCAGTTCGCGCCGGAACTGCTGCGGACGCACTACGGAGAAGAGATCTGGAGCCTCTACGAGCGCGGCGAGCTGTCGCCCGAATCCGTGCTCACCGGACGGTTCGCGCACGCGAGCGGCCCGGTCGACCTCGGCGGCGTGTTGCGCGAGGTCGACGACGCGCGGGCCGAGGAAGCGGCCCGGCTGGTGCGGATGGCGGCGCGCTGACGGCGCATCCGCCGACCGCCTGAATTCCATCGACGTCCTAGCTTCGACCACATGATCACCATTCACCACCTCGGAAAATCCCAGTCGGAACGCATCGTCTGGCTCTGCGAAGAGCTCGGCGTTCCCTACGAGCTGAAGCACTACGTGCGCGACCCGGTCACGATGCTGTCGCCGCCCGAATTGCGCGCGCTGCATCCGCTGGGCGCGGCGCCGGTCGTCACCGACGGCGATCTGGTGCTGGCCGAATCGGGCGCGATCGTCGACTACATCGTCGGCAGGTACGGCGCCGGGCGGCTGGCGCTCGGCCCGGCGCATCCGGATTTCGCGCAGTATCTCTACTGGTTCCATTTCTCCAACGCGAACCTGCAGCCGAACATGGGCCGCAACATGATCCTTCGCAAGCTCGACCTGCCAGCGGACAACCCGGTGCTGGCGAGCACCCGGGGACGGCTCGACAAGGCGCTGGCGCTGGTCGAAGCGCGCCTGGGCGAAGCCGAGTACCTGGCGGGCAGCGAATTCACGGCGGCGGACATCATGATCGTCTTCACGCTGACCACCATGCGCTACTTCATGCCGCTGGACCTGTCGCCCTACCCGAACGTGCGGGCCTACCTGCAGCGCATCGGCGCACGCGAGGCCTATCGGCGCGCGATGCAGAAGAGCGATCCGGGCATGGAACTGCTGCTGAGCTGAATTTCGGGAAGGAGGCGTTTTTTACGTCGTATAATTCGAGACGCAAGAAAATGCGGGATTAGCTCAGTTGGTAGAGCGATACCTTGCCAAGGTATAGGTCGAGAGTTCGAGTCTCTTATCCCGCTCCAGATTCGATCCGGAGTGGATCCGACAAAGGGCCCAGGAATTTCCTGGGCCCTTTGTCGTTTCCGGGACGTCGTTCGCATCGGCTCATTCGCGCACGCCGAAGTGCCGCTGCAACAGATCCCCGAAACGCCCGTAGGCCGCGAGAGCACCGTCGATCACCGCGTCGTGCGAGGCCTCCGGCATCGCCTGGTCGTCGAGCGACGCCACGAACCGGCGCCACACCTTGGCCCGGCCCTCCGGATAGGCTGCCAGGTGACGCGCGCCGAATCCGGCCGACAGCCCCAGGCTGCGTTCCGCCTCCTTGAAGAGGAACGCGGCACCGAGCGTCGAGCCTTCGGACACGTACAGCCAGCCCAGCGCCTGCGGCATGCCCACGCCGAGGCTCGCCAGCGGCTCGTGCGGCACGTCGGCACCCAGGTCGGCGAGATCGGCGAGCGCCGCCGCCTCGTGGCCGCGGGCGTCGAGGTCCGGCACGGCGGCCCGTACGGCGGGGTCGGCGAAGAGATGCTCCACGTCGCGCTGGAACAGGTACTGCGCAGCGACGAACGCGGCGTAGTTCCCGCGGCTCTCGAACGGCCGGCCGAGCTCCATCAGCCGATGCATGCGCAGGTGCTGCGGCTCGGTCTCGGTCTTGAGGCGTTGCGACAGGGCGGGATGGGTGGGGCGGGTCGTCGTCATGGCGGATCGAAGGATAGGCGCTGTCGTCCCTGCTCAGCGCGCCGCGCGCCGGAATGCCCCCGGCGTCGTGCCGGTCCAGCCCTGGAACGCGCGCGAGAAGCTCTTCTCGTTGCGAAAGCCCACGGCCAGCGCGATCTGCTTGATGGGGCGTGCCGTGCGGCGCAGCTGCTCGACCGCCTGCGCGTGGCGCACCTCGTCCTTGAGCGCCTGCAGCGATTTCCCTTCCTCGTGCAGCTGCCGGTGCAGCGTTCGCGCGGAGACGTGCAGCAGTCCGGCGACGCGTTCCGCGTTGCAGGCTTCGGCGCTGCGCGACTGGAGCAGTTCGCGCACGCGCTCGCCCAGCAGCCGGTCGCGCCGGTACTGCAGCACCGTCAGCGGCAGCGCGCGGCGCAGCATGGTGCGCAGCGCGCGCTCGTCGCGCTGCAGCGGCAGGGCGAGATAGCGCTCGTCGAAGCTGTAGCCGCAGCGCGGCGCGTCGAAATGCAGGCTGCCGCCGAACATCAGCGGATAGGCGTCGCCGTGCGCGGGCAAAGCGAACGGAAAGCGCGCCTCGCGCAGCGAGATACGCGAATCGATCGCCCACGACGCGTAGCCGTGCAGGAAGCGCAGGCTCGACACCAGGCAGAGTTCGCGGAAGGGCCCGAGCGCGCGGCGCTCGTCGATCGATACCGTGGCGACGCCGCCGCCGACCTGCAGTTCGAGCACGATGTCGTCGGTGAGCAGGCGGTGGTGGCGGCACCAGCGCTTGATCGCGACGCCCAGGTCCGGTGACCCCAGCGACGCGCGGCAGAGCATGCCGTAGCTGCCCCAGGGCAGCCTGCGCGAGAACCAGCCGAGCGCCTCGTCGTCGAGCTCCTGCATCGCGTGCGCGTTCAGCGCCTCGAACTGCGCGGCCGTCACGCGCGCGGCCGGATCATCGACCGAACGCGGCGCGATCCGTGCCGCGTGCAGGGCCTGCGCGGCGTCCATGCCGTGACGCTCGTAGCCGCGCACGATCGCCTGCACGAAGGCCATCGGCGTCGCTGCGCGGGCGGATCGGAGAAGCGGTGGAGACGACATCGGCTGCGGACCGGCTGCGGGAAAACGTGGCCGGATTTGCAACCATTGTGGCGGCATCTGCGGCGCTCCCGGGCGTAAGCTGCGCCCAAAGGAGACAACCCATGCCATCGACGACCCTTCCGGGCCTGAACTTCGACCTCGGCGACACCGTCGATTCCCTGCGCGACGCGATTGTCGACTTCGCCGACGCCGAGATCGCGCCGCGCGCCGCGAAGGTCGACAGCGACAACCTGTTCCCGGCCGATCTCTGGAAGAAGCTCGGCGACCTCGGGCTGCACGGCATGACGGTGTCGGAGGAATACGGCGGCACGCAGCTCGGCTACCTCGCGCACATGGTCGCGATGGAGGAGGTCTCGCGCGCCTCGGCATCGGTCGGGCTGTCGTACGGCGCGCATTCGAACCTGTGCGTGAACCAGATCCACCGCAACGGCACCGAGGCGCAGAAGACGAAGTACCTGCCGAAGCTGGTGAGCGGCGAGCATGTCGGCGCGCTGGCCATGAGCGAGCCCAACGCCGGCTCCGACGTCGTCAGCATGAAGCTGCGCGCCGAGAAGAAGGGCGACCGCTACGTGCTCAACGGCAGCAAGATGTGGATCACCAACGGCGGCGACGCCGACACGCTGGTGATCTACGCCAAGACCGAGCCCGAGATGGGCGCGCGCGGCATGACGGCCTTCATCGTCGAGAAGGGTTTTGCCGGCTTCTCGGCCGGCACCAAGCTCGACAAGCTCGGCATGCGCGGCTCCAACACCTATCCGCTGTTCTTCGACAACTGCGAGGTGCCCGAGGAGAACGTGCTCGGCGGCGAGGGCATGGGGGCGAAGGTGCTGATGAGCGGGCTCGATTACGAGCGCGCGGTGCTCTCGGGCGGGCCGCTGGGCATCATGGCGGCGTGCATGGACGCGGTCGTGCCGTTCGTGCACGAGCGCAAGCAGTTCGGCCAGAGCATCGGCGAATTCCAGCTGATGCAGGGCAAGCTGGCCGACATGTATTCCACCTGGCAGGCCACGCGTGCCTACGTGTACGCCGTCGGCAAGGCCTGCGACCGCGCCGACCACGCGCGCAGCTTCAGGAAGGACGCGGCCGGCGCGATCCTCTATTCGGCCGAGAAGGCGACCTGGATGGCCGGCGAGGCGGTGCAGGCGCTCGGCGGCGTGGGCTACACCAAGGACTTCCCGGTCGAGCGGCTGTGGCGCGACGCCAAGCTCTACGAGATCGGCGCCGGCACCAGCGAGATCCGCCGGATGCTGATCGGCCGCGAGCTGTTCTCCGAAACCGCCTGAACCCCCACCCACTCCGGACATCGCGATGAGCAAGCTCGAAACCCAACTCAACGCCCGCTCCGCGGACTTCCAGGCCAATGCCGCCGCGATGCGCGCGCTGGTCGACGACCTGCACGCGCAGTTCGCCAAGGTCGAGGCCGGTGGCGGCGAGGCCGCGCGCGCCAAGCACGTCGCGCGCGGCAAGCTGCTGCCGCGCGACCGCGTGGCCGAACTGCTCGACCCCGGCACGCCGTTCCTGGAAATCGCGCCGCTCGCCGCCCACGGCATGTACCTCGACGGCAAGGGTGCGGAATCGGCACCAGGGGCCGGGCTGATCGTCGGCATCGGGCGGGTCAGCGGGGTCGACTGCATGATCGTGTGCAACGACGCGACGGTGAAGGGCGGCACCTACTATCCCGTCACGGTCAAGAAGCACCTGCGCGCGCAGGAGATCGCCGAGCAGAACCGCCTGCCGTGCATCTACCTGGTCGATTCCGGCGGCGCCAACCTCCCGAACCAGGACGAGGTCTTCGCCGACCGCGAGCACTTCGGCCGCATCTTCTACAACCAGGCCAACATGAGCGCGGTGGGCATCGCGCAGATCGCGGTCGTCATGGGATCGTGCACGGCGGGCGGCGCCTACGTGCCGGCGATGAGCGACGAGTCGATCATCGTCAAGGAGCAGGGCACCATCTTCCTGGGCGGCCCGCCGCTGGTGAAGGCGGCCACCGGCGAGGTCGTGACGGCCGAGGACCTCGGCGGCGGCGACGTGCACACGCGGCTGTCGGGCGTGGCCGACCATCTGGCGCAGAACGACCTGCACGCGCTGTCGCTCGCGCGCTCGGCGGTGGCGAACCTGAACTCCGACACTGCGCGGACCGAGCGCGGCGACGCGGTCGTGCCGCCGGCCTTTCCGCGCGAGGAGCTCTACGGCGTCATCCCCACCGACACCCGCAAGCCCTTCGACGTGCGCGAGATCATCGCGCGCATCGTCGACGGCAGCGAGTTCCACGAGTTCAAGCAGCGCTTCGGCGCCACGCTGGTCTGCGGCTTCGCCGAGATCGAGGGCATGGCGGTCGGCATCGTCGCCAACAACGGCATCCTGTTCTCCGAGTCGGCGCAGAAGGGCGCTCACTTCATCGAGCTGTGCTGCCACCGCAGGATTCCGCTGTTGTTCCTGCAGAACATCACCGGCTTCATGGTCGGGCGCAAGTACGAGAACGAAGGCATCGCGCGCCACGGCGCCAAGATGGTGACGGCCGTGGCGACCGCCAACGTGCCCAAGTTCACCGTGATCATCGGCGGCAGCTTCGGCGCCGGCAACTACGGCATGTGCGGCCGCGCGTACTCGCCGCGCTTCCTCTGGATGTGGCCCAACGCGCGCATCAGCGTGATGGGCGGCGAACAGGCCGCGAGCGTGCTGGCGACCGTCAAGCGCGACGGCATCGAGCTCAAGGGCGGCAGCTGGAGCAAGGACGAGGAAGAGGCCTTCAAGGCGCCGATCCGCCAGCAGTACGAGGAGCAGGGCCATCCGTACTTCGCGACGGCGCGGCTGTGGGACGACGGGATCATCGACCCGGCCGACACGCGGCGCGTGCTGGCGCTGGGGCTGGCGGCTTCGCGCAACGCGCCCATCCCCGAGCCGAAGTTCGGCATCTTCCGGATGTAGCAAAGGTGGAGGTGCCTCGAGAAAGAAACGACATGACTGACTTCACCAAACTCCAGCTCACCATCGAAGGCCCCGTCGCCCGCATCCGGCTCGACCAGCCCGACACCCGCAACGCCTTCGACGACGTCGTGATCGCCGAACTGACACGGGCCTTCGTCGAAGCCGGTGCCGCTCCGCAGGTCAGGGCGGTCGTGCTCGGGGCCACGGGCCCGGCCTTCTGCGCCGGCGCGAACCTCCACTGGATGCGCCGCATGGCCGACTACACCCGCGACGAGAACCTCGCGGACGCCGGCAAGCTCGCCGGGATGCTGCGCACCATCGCCGAATGTCCCAAGCCGACCATCGCGCGCGTGCAGGGCGACGTCTATGCGGGCGGCATGGGGCTGGTGGCCGCATGCGACATGGCGGTGAGCGTCGACACCGCGTGGTACTGCCTGAGCGAAGTGAAGATCGGCCTGATTCCCGCGACCATCAGCCCCTACGTGATCCGCGCGATGGGCGTGCGCGCGTCGCAACGGTACTTCCTGACGGCCGAGCGCTTCACGGCCGCCGAAGCGCACCGCACGGGCCTCGTGCACGAAGTCGTCGCTGCCGACGCGCTCGACGCCAAGGTCGACGAACTGCTCAAGGCGCTCGTCGGTGCCAGCCCGGCCGCGGTGCGTGCCTGCAAGACGCTGATCGACGACGTTGCCGGCCGCGACATCGACGATGCGCTGATCGCCGGCACGGTCGAGGGCATCGCCGACATCCGCGCCAGCGACGAAGGCCGCGAGGGCGTGCAGGCGTTCCTGCAGAAAC
>JAKONL010000427.1 GCA_022701965.1 Burkholderiaceae bacterium
TGCCCGCCGCGCGGTCGCTCGCGCTCGCGCGGACCGGCGACGGCGCCCTGAGCCTCGAGGTGGAGGCCGCCGACTGATGCTCTACAAGCGCAACCCGCAGCTCAACAAGCACGGCGAGCTGGTCCACCTGCTGTCGATCGAGGGCCTGCCCAGGAGCATCCTCACGCACATCCTCGATACCGCCGCCAGCTTCGCCAGCGTGAGCGACCGCGACGTCAAGAAGGTGCCGCTCCTGCGCGGCAGGAGCGTCTTCAACCTGTTCTTCGAGAACTCCACGCGCACCCGCACCACCTTCGAGATCGCCGCCAAGCGGCTGTCGGCCGACGTGTTCAACCTCGACATCGCGCGCTCCTCGGCGAGCAAGGGCGAGTCGCTGCTCGACACCATCGCCAACCTGAGCGCGATGGCCGCGGATATCTTCGTGGTGCGCCATGGCGAGTCGGGCGCGCCCTACCTGATCGCGCAGCACGTCGCGCCGCATGTGCATGTCGTCAACGCCGGCGACGGCCGCCATGCGCATCCGACGCAGGGGCTGCTCGACATGTTCACGATCCGCCACTACAAGAAGGATTTCGCCAACCTGACCGTGGCCATCGTCGGCGACGTGCTGCACTCGCGCGTCGCGCGCTCGGACATCCACGCGCTCACGACGCTCGGCTGCGCCGAGGTGCGCGTCGTCGGCCCGAAGACCCTGGTGCCCGCCGACATGGCCGGCATGGGCGTGCGGGTCTGTCACACCCTGGAGGAGGGCATCCGCGGCTGCGACGTGATCATCATGCTGCGCCTGCAGAACGAGCGCATGAGCGGGGCGCTGCTGCCCTCGAGCCAGGAATTCTTCAAGACCTACGGCCTCACGCCCGAGAAGCTGCGGCTCGCCCGGCCCGACTGCATCGTGATGCACCCGGGGCCGATCAATCGCGGCGTCGAGATCGATTCCGCGGTGGTCGACGGCGACCAGAGCGTGATCCTGCCGCAGGTCACGTTCGGCATCGCCGTGCGCATGGCGGTGATGAGCATCGTGGCCGGGAACGACGCATGAACATCCTCGTCACCAACGGGCGCGTCGTCGACCCGGCCTCCGGCCTCGACCGGCACGGCGATGTCGCCATCGCGGGCGGCCGGATCGTCTCGATCGGCGACGTGCCGGCGGACTTCGTGGCCGAACGAACCATCGACGCGACCGGCTGCGTGGTCGCGCCGGGGCTGGTCGACCTGGCGGCGCGGCTGCGCGAGCCGGGCTACGAACACGAGGGCATGCTGGAGAGCGAGCTCGCGGCGGCGGTCGCGGGCGGCGTGACCAGCCTGGTCTGTCCGCCCGATACCGACCCGGTGCTCGACGAGGCGGGCCTGGTCGAGATGTTGCAGTTCCGGGCCCGCAAGCTGCGTCGCTCGCGCCTGTTCCCGCTCGGCGCTCTCACGCGCGACCTGGCCGGGGAGGTGCTTGCCGAGATGGCAGCGCTGACCGATGCCGGCTGCGTCGGCTTCAGCCAGGCCGACGTGCCGCTCGGCAGCACGCAGGTCCTGCAGCGCGCGCTCTCGTACGCGAGCACCTTCGGCTACACGGTGTGGCTGCGGCCGCAGGATCGCGATCTGGGCCGGGGCGTCGCCGCCAGCGGCGCCCTCGCGACGCGGCTCGGCTTGGCCGGCGTTCCGGTCGCGGCCGAGACCATCGCTCTCTTCACGATCTTCGAACTGATGAGGAGCACCGGCGCCCGCGTGCACCTGTGCCGGCTGTCGAGCGCGGCCGGCGTGGCGCTGGTGCGCGCGGCCAAGGCCGAGGGCCTGCCGGTGAGCTGCGACGTCAGCATCAATTCGCTGCACCTGACCGAGAACGACATCGGCTTCTTCGACAGCCGTGCACGGCTCGAGCCGGTGCTGCGCCAGCAGCGCGACCGCGAAGCGCTCTCCACCGCGCTGGCCGACGGCACGATCGACGCGCTGGTGTCCGACCACACGCCGGTCGAGGCCGACGCGAAGACGCTGCCGTTCGCAGAGAGCGAGCCCGGCGCCACCGGTCTCGAACTGCTGCTGCCGCTGGCGCTGCAGTGGGGCGAGACGAGCGGCGCCGGGCTGGCGCGTGCCTTGGAGGTGGTGACGTCGGCGCCGGCGCGGTTGCTCGCCTCGGGGCCCGCGGCGCAGGTGGCGCCGTCGCTGGCACAGATCGGCCGGCTGGCCGCGGGCGGCGTGGCCGACCTCTGCGTGTTCGATCCCGAACTCGAATGGCAGGTGCTGCCCGCCGCACTGCGCAGCCAGGGCAAGCACACGCCGTTCTCGGGCTACGCGCTGCGCGGTGCCGTGCGGCACACGCTCGTCGACGGCCGCCTGGTGCACGGCGGCTGAGCCAAAGGGTCCGGTGCCGTGTCGACAGTGCGTGCCTTCGCCAGGCTGGTCCGTGCCCTCGCGCACATCCTGCGCGGCTGGTGGACGATCCGCATGCGGTTTCCCGCGCTGACGCCGGCCGAGCGCGCCGGCCAGGTCGAAGTGTGGTCGCGGCGCATGCTGGCGCTGATGGGCATCCGGCTGGAAGTGCATGGCACGCCGCCGGCTTCCGGCCCGGTGCTCCTGGTCTGCAACCACCTCTCGTGGCTCGACATCCTGGCCATCCATGCCGCGCGGTACGTTCGCTTCGTCTCCAAATCGGGCGTACGGCAGTGGCCGATCATCGGCACGCTGTCGGACGGCGCGGGCTCGCTGTACATCGAGCGCGAGAAGCGGCGCGATGCGCTGCGGGTCGTGCACCGCATGGCCGAGGCGCTGCGCGATGGTGACCTGATCGCCGTGTTTCCCGAAGGAACGACCAGCGACGGCAGCGGGCTCCTGCCGTTCCATGCCAACCTGCTGCAGGCGGCCATCGCATCGGATGCGCCGGTGCAGCCGATGGCCCTGCGTTTCGTCGACGGTGCGAGCGGGGCGGACAGCACGGCGCCACGCTACATCGGCGACGACCACCTGCTGGCGTCGCTGTGGCGGACCCTCAAGGCGCCGGATCTGGTCGCCGTGGTGCGCTTCGGCGATCCCCAGTCCTCCGAAGCCCGCGACCGGCGCGCATGGGCCGAGTCGCTGCATGCGGATGTCCGGGCGCTGCGCCGCGCCACCCGAGCAAAAAAAAGCGCCCCTGAGGGGGCGCTGTAGAACGACGCCCGAAGGCATCGCGAGGAGGAAACTGGAGAACCCCCGGGTGATCCGGTCAGAACACGCCGAAGATCTTGAGAGCGATGATGACCACGACCGGCACGCCGCAAAGCCACAAGATGATGCTTTTCATTGATATCCCCTGAGTTCGTCTGCAACGACGAGATTGCCGGTTGCGAGTCATCGATTCTCATTGTCGGGCGACCGAAGTGGTGCGGGATGTGACACATGGACTTCGTGAGCCCGCACCTACGTGGAGCCGCTCAAGGGAGCCTGGATCCACACGTACTACTGCGTCAGCACGCCCGGTACTCATTTCGAGAAAAAATGTGAACTTTAGGAGTGCTTTGTACTTGTAAAAATTGACTCACATAATCACAATTGATTACATGAGCAGATCCATACAGCAAACACACGAGTGGTGGAAAGAAAGCCTCGGCGACAACGAACGCCGGGAGCGCCTGGCGGCGATCCGCGCCGTCCGGAACTTCGAGCATGCGGCCGCCTGGCGTCGCAATTTCCTGCGTATCGGCCTCCTGATTGCCGTGCCGGTGCTGGTCCGGCTGGTGACGACGCTGTGATCATGACGGGCGACCAGCACAGCTTCGCACGCCTGAGCGCGACGCACCTCGGAGATATCGCCCGTTCGCTGCGAATGGGCTCGCAGCACCACGACAGCACCGCCTTCGCCATCGCCGATGCGGTCGAGTCGGTGATCCGCGTGCGATGCGAAGCCAACGAGATCTACCAGCGCCGACCGACGGTCCGCGTCCGGCGCGCCTTGCGCAAGGTCGCCCGCTGGGCGACGCCCGGCCTCTGACCGGTTCCGTTTCCGGTCCGACCTTCAAGGCTGCGGAAGTGAGGCCGGCGGCGACCGGAGCCCTTGGGGCATAGGCCGGACGGGGTAATCGATTTCCTGCAAGCATCGGCGGAACGGATACTGAGCAGCGTGCGGCAGCCTGCGCCAGAATCCGACGACCCGCATCAAATCGCCCGGAGCAGGAGCCGACCCATGGAGACCCAGCATCTCGACGACGAAGCGCTCGCTTCGACCGCCTACATCTGGCGCGAGAAAGCCCGAGTCGGCGACCGCAGCGCAGCGCGTATCGCCGACGAACTCGACGCCGAGCTGCTTCGCCGCCTCGGCCCGACCCCCTCGCAGTACAGCCCGCTGGAGAAGCAGCGCCCGGCCTCCCGGCCATGGTGGCGCTTCTGGTGAGCGGGGCGCTGTCCCGGCGATACCGGCAACGTCGGCGTCGTGCCGCCGCTAACATGAGGCGGTCGCTGCATGGCGCCGATCCCCGGCGCGGGCGCATCGGAGCTGGATCGACATGAGGAAAGGATGCTGAAGGGTCTGCCCGCGGCACGGACGAGGCTGAGACTGCGTCCGGGCAGCATCCAGGCGCGCCTGGGTCTCGTGCTCGGTGCGCTGGTTCTCCTGGTGGCGGTCCTGCTCGCGATGCTGCTGTCGAGAGCGGCCGAGCGGCAGGTGATACGGCAGAGCGCGGAGAATCTCGACGTGCTGTCGCGCCAGCTGTCGCGCGAGTTGTCGACCGGGATGGACCGTTTCGCGCAGGCGGTGACGACGCAGACGTACCGCGAGCGCTTCCGCGACCCTGACGCGACCGCCGCATCGCTGCGCGAAGGCGTCGAGGAATTCGCCCGGACCAACGCCGAGTTCTCCTATGTCGCCATCGTCGACGCCGCGACCGACCGCGTGCTGGCGGCCAACGGCGGCGTGTTCGAAGGCGGCAGCCTGACCGGCAGGCCGGTGCTGGAGGAGGGACGACGCGGCCTGTTCGTCGGCGACGTGCACGACGCGGTGCGTCTGGCCGAACTTCTGCCCCGGCCGGCCAACGGGGAGGCGCTGCGCTTCCTCGACGTCGCCGCGCCGATCCGCGACAAGGACGGCAAGGTATTCCGCGTATTCGCCACGCACATCGGCTGGCAGTGGACCGACCAGGTGCGCCGCGACACCTTCGGCCCGCTCAAGTCGACCTACGGCATCGACGCGGTGCTCGTGGACACGGAAGGCAAGGTGGTGCTCGCATCCGCGTCGGGCCTGCCGATCGGCACCGACCTTCGGGCGTTCGCCGATCTGCAGGGCAAGCCCGCGTCGATCGTGCGCTGGCCCGACGGCGGCGACTACCTGACGTCGGTTTTCGCGGCGGGTCCGCACGGGGTGTTCCCGGGCTTCGGCTGGCGCGTGGTCGCGCGCCAGCCCGAGGGCCTGGCCGCGCAGGCCGCGAGCGACCTGCGGCTGGCGTTCCTGCTCGGCGCGATCGTGCTCGGCTTCGGCGGCGCGCTGCTCGCCTGGTGGGCGAGTGGACGCCTGCTGCGGCCGATCCGGCAACTCGCCCAGAGCGCGGACGACAGCCGGACGGCGACGCTGATGACCTTCGATCAACGCTCGCAGTCGCTCAGCGAAGTCGTCGGCGTCCAGCGCGCCATGGAGCGGATGGCGCGCACGACGCGTTCGCAGACCGCGGCACGGCACCTGAGCGAACGCCAGTTCGCGGCGCTCGCGGATTCGATCTCGCAGCGCGTGTTCCAGACCGACGCGAACGGCCGGGTCGAGTACGTGAACCAGGCCTGGCTGCGGATTTCCTCCACGCCCGAGCAGTTGCTGCGCCGGCCGCTGGAGACGCTGTTCGAGCAGGACACCGGCGCCGTGCTGCTCGAAGCCTGGCCGACCAGCCTCCAGTCCGGCCAGCCGCTCAACATGCGCTGCCTGCTGATGCCCCACGGCCAGAGCGAGTCGCGCTGGTACGACCTGACCGCGCGCCCGGTCGTCGACGAGTCCGGGGCGACCACCGCCTGGGTCGGCACGCTGGTGGACGTCCACCAGATCGTGCTCGACGCCCAGAGCGCGCGCCAGGCTTTGCGCTTCGAGCGTTCGGCGCGCGAGGAGGCCGAGCAGATGAGCCAGCTGCGCGACGACTTCCTGGCGGTCGTCTCGCACGAGCTGCGCTCGCCGCTGAACGTGATCTCGGGCTGGGCCGAGATCCTGAGGCGCAAGGGGCAGGGCGATCCGACCGCCGTCAAGGCCGCCGAGGTCATCCGCACGCACGCACGGCAGCAGGCCGCGCTGATCGACGACCTGCTCGACGCGACCGCGGTGGCCGCCGGCAAGCTGGTGCTCAACCTGGAGGCCGTCGACCTCGCGCAGGCGACGTCCGACGCGGTCGCCGCACACGCCGCGGCGGCGCAGGCCAAGCGCGTGGCGCTGCGCCATGCGCCGTCGCCGGCCTGCGTCGTGCAGGGCGACCGCCGGCGCGTGGCGCAGATGCTGGCGATCCTGCTGGACAACGCGATCAAGTTCACCGATGCGGGCGGCACGATCGACGTCCGGGTCCAGGGCTCGGGCTCGACGGCCCGGATCTTCGTCCACGACACGGGCCGCGGCATCGACCCCGATTTCCTGCCGCACGTCTTCGAGCAGATGCGCCAGCAGGACTCCTCGAAGGCGCGCCGGGCGGGCGGGCTCGGGCTGGGGCTGTCGATCGTGCAGGGCCTCGCCTCGCTGCATCGCGGCTCGGTGGCCGCCCTGAGCAAAGGCGTCGGGCAGGGCTCGACCTTCATCCTGGAGCTGCCGCTGGACGCCGCCGGAGCCGCCGATGCCAGGCCGTCGCTGCCGGCCGGCGACGATACCGAGGGCGACGTCGTCGAACTGCTCGGCTGCCGCATCCTGCTGGTGGACGACGAGCCCGATGCGCGCGAGATGGCGCAGGTGGCGCTCGGCAGCATCGGTGCGCTGGTCAGCGTGGCCGCATCGGGCGCCGAGGCCTTGCGCATGCTGGACGCCGAACGCTACGACGTGCTGGTCTCCGACATCGGCATGCCCGACATGGACGGCCTGATGCTGATCCGCCAGGTGCGCAAGAACGACAACCTGCGTCGTCTGCCCGCGGTGGCGCTGACCGCGTTCGCGATGGACTCGGACCGCCTGGCCGGCCTGAGCGCCGGATTCCAGGCCTACGTGACGAAGCCGATCTCGCTGAGGAGACTGTCCGAAGCCGTCGCCAGGGCCGTGGCCGGCGAGCGGAAAGCGGCGCGGCGCGTGTGAGCGGCCGGGCCTCGGCTCAGAGCACGCGGCACAGGCGGAAGGCTTCGTAGATCGCGGCGTGGATGTCGCGTGAGGCGCTGGCGTCGCCGATCCGGTAGAGCGCCGTCGGTCCGCGGCCCTCGGACGGCAGCCAGGCCTGCGGCCTGCCGGCGGCGAAGGCCTCGAGGTCGATCTCTCCGTCGTTGATCGACGCCGCTCGAAGGTCGTCGTAGACGTCGCAGACCGGCCGGGTGCCGGCTTCGACGACCACCCTGTCGGCGTCGATCGCGGTCGCCGCGCCCGTGAGCTCGTGGACCAGGATCGCACGGCGCCGGCTGCCGGCGGCCTCGACCCGTTGCAGCCGAAGGTCGTGAAGCAGCGCGACGCCGAGTTCGCTCATGCGGCGGCGCCAGACGATGTCGTCGCCGCGGCCGCCCAGTTCCTGGCCCGGCTGGCCGTCCAGCGTGGCGAGGGTGACGGACAGCCCGGCCATCGCGTAGCGTTCGGCGCACACGAAGGCGCCGTGGCGTCCGGTGCCGTCGCAGACCAGGACATGTCCTCCGCCCGGAGGCGGGGTCTGGGTCAGGGCGTCGTCCACGGTGGTGCAGATGTCGCCGCCCTCCACGCCGTCCACCGCGAAGATGCCGCCCGTGGCGACGATCACCACGTCCGGCGACAGCGCCGCCACGTCGGCCGCGTCCGCATACGAGCCGGTGCGCACCTCGACGCCCAGCCGTGCTAGCTCGTCCACCCGCCAGTCCACGATGCCCAGGAGGTCCTTGCGCCAGCTCCCGAGCGCGGCCAGCAGCACCTGCCCGCCGACGCGCGGCGCGGCTTCCAGCAGGACCACGTCGTGGCCGCGCAGCGCGGCGACCCGGGCCGCCTCCAGCCCGGCGGGCCCGCCGCCGACCACCACCACCCGGCGCGCGAGCGGTGCCGCATCGACCTCGTGGGCGACCCAGGTCTCACGGCCGGTGGCCGGGTTGTGGATGCAGGCCGCCTGGTGGCCGCGGC
>JAKONL010000452.1 GCA_022701965.1 Burkholderiaceae bacterium
GTGCCGGCGGTGTCGACGCTGCCGCGCATCCCGGCCGACGCCAGCTCGCTGATCCGCGGCATGTTCCACCGCCAGAGCGACAAGCCGCAGCCCGGCATGGGCGTCTTCCCGCCCGACTGGATGGACACCACGTTCATGCCGACCTCGCTGCGGCGCCTGACCGGCACGCGCGCGCTGCAGGAGCTCTCCCTGCAGTACGGCGAGCCGGCCGGAGACGCCGCGCTGCGGCACAGCCTCGCGCGCAAGCTGGTCGCGCTGGGCATCCCGGCGGCGCCCGAGCGGATCGTGACCACCATCGGCGCGACGCATGCGCTCGACGTCGTCAGCCGCACGCTGCTGCGCGCGGGCGACCCGGTGATGGTCGAGGAGCCGGGCTGGGCGATCGAGTTCGCGCGGCTCGAATCGCTGGGCATGCGCATCCTGCCGGTGCCCCGGCGCGCCGATGGCCCCGATCTCGACGTGATGGCGCAGTACTGCGCGACCCATGCACCCAAGCTGTTCGTGAGCGTCAGCGTGCTGCACAACCCGACCGGCCACAGTCTCGCGCCCGGCACCGCGCACCGGGTGCTGCAGCTCGCGGCGAAGCACGACTTCCAC
The DNA here is from genome assembly GCA_022701965.1 of Burkholderiaceae bacterium. The sequence goes on from JAKONL010000452.1 coordinate 598, forward strand.
ATCGTCGAGGACGACACCTACAGCCATCTCGCACCCGAGCACGCGACGCGCCTGTGCACGCTCGACGGCCTGCGCCGCACCATCTACGTCAGCGGCTTCGCGAAGATCCTGGCGCCGAACTGGCGCATCGGCTTTCTCGCCGCGTCGCCGGAGCTTCTGCCGCGGCTGCTCGAGACCAAGCTGCTCACCACGCTCACGACACCGGCGCTGTTCGAGCGCGCGCTCGCCGGCTGCATGGACTCCGGGCAGGTCCGGCGGCATTCGGAGCGCATGCGCCTGCGGCTGGACGCGGCACGCGCGCGCACCGTGAAGCTGGCGCTGGCGCACGGCTGCACCTTCGAGTCGGAGCCCGCAGGCCTCTTCGGCTGGGTCGACACCGGCGTCGATACCGACGCGCTGACCCAGCGCATGCTCGACGAGGGTTATCTGCTGGCGCCGGGCTCGCTCTTCTACGCGCGCCGGCCGCCGAGCACGCTGATGCGCATCAACTTCGCGACCGCGCAGGACGCGGCGTTCTGGAAGGTGTTCGCGCGACTGCGCGACGCGAGGAAGTGAGGCGGCTTCAGCGCCGCGGCAGCGATGCGCCGCCGTCGACCACCAGCGTCGCGCCGGTCACGTAGTCGCCGGCGCGCGAGGCCAGGAAGATCGCCGCGCCCGCCATGTCCTCGGGCACGCCGATGCGGCCGCCCGGGATGCGGTTCTTGACCGTGTCTGCGTTGTCGCGCGCGTCGCGGTTCATGTCGGAGGCGAAGGCGCCGGGCGCGATCGCGCTCACCGCGATGCGGTCGGCGGCGAGCCGCAAGGCCATGCGCTTGGTCAGGTGGATCAGCCCGGCCTTGCTGGCCGCGTACGAGTAGGTCTCCAGCGGATTGACGGCCACGCCGTCGATCGAGGCGATGTTGATGACCTTCGCCAGGTGGTCGGTGGCGGCCTTGCGCAGCAGCGGCGCGAGCGCCTGCGTGAGGAAGAAGGGCGTCTTGAGATTCAGGTCGACCACCTTGTCCCAGCCGCTCTCGGGGAACTCGTCGAACGGCGCGGCCCAGGCGGCGCCGGCGTTGTTGACCAAAATGTCGAGCGAGGCCTCGTGCCCGGCGTAGGCGTCGGCCAGCGCGCGCACGCCGTCGGCGGTCGACACGTCGGCCGGCAGCGCGATGCAGGGGCCCAGCGCCGACATCTCGCGCGCGGCCTGCTCGCAGGCCTCGGCCTTGCGCGCGGAGATGTAGACGCGCGCGCCCTGGCCGAGAAAGCCCTCGGCGATCATGCGGCCGATGCCGCGCGAGCCGCCGGTGACCAGGGCCGTGCGGCCGGCGAGAGAGAAGAGGGTCGAGGTGTCCATGCGGTGTCTCCGGAGTGGTTCTGTTTTTCGGCTGTGGCGTGATCGTTCAGTACAGCGGCGCGAGCGCTTCGACGATCTGCGCGAACGTCGGGCGCGACGCCGGAATCTCGCTCGTGCAGCGCATCTGAAGGTCCTTCATGGCGGCGAGCGTCGCGTTCGCAGCGAGAGCCGATGCGTCGCAGCGCGCCACCAGTTCTTCGAGAAGGCAGCCGAAGGCGCGCGCCTCGATGCGCTGCAGCGCCGCCGCCGCCGGGCCGTCGGTCGCGTCGAAGAACGATGCGGCGCCGAAATCGCCCAGCAGTGCTTCGCCGCCATGCCGCAGGATGTTGTGGGCGTACAGGTCGCCGTGCAGGATGCCGCGCGCATGCAGGTGCGCGACGGCCCCGGCGATGTCCGAGGCGATCCGCACGGCCTGCGGCGGCGTGAAGCCGACGCCGTCCGCATAGACGTCGCGCGTGCACGTCTGCAGGCTCGGCGGTCCGGCCAGCACCTCGAACGCCGGATCGATCAGGCGCATCGCGAGCGCATCGGCATCGTGGTCGGACACCACGCGCGCCGTGGCGCCGATCAGCCCCGGGTGCGATCCGGCGGCCATGCAGGCCGCCATCTCGCTGCGCGGCGTGCCGTCGCTGGTGATCGCGCCCTTGAAGTGCTTGACGGCGATGGCGCGGCGCTCGCCGCCGTCGCTATCGCCATCTTCGCTGCGCAGCAGCGCCCGGTGGATCACGCCCGACGCGCCTTCGCCGAGCTTTTCCTGCAGTTCGACGCGTGCGGCGTCGATCGTCGGTACGCCCGGTGCCGCGAACGCCGCCGACTCCCGACGCGCGCAAACCGGATTGCCGCCGAAGGCCAGCCAGGCAAGCCGCGGCAGCGTCGCAAGCCAGGGCGGCAGCGCCTCGAAACGGTTGGCGGCGATGCGCAGCAGCTCCAGCCGGTCGCAGCCCGCGAGCGTCGCGGGCAGCGCCTGCAGCCGGTTGCCGGCCAGCATCAGTTTCTGCAGATGCGCCCGGCGCCCGATGTCGTCGGGCAGCTCGGCGATCTCGTTGTCGGTCAGGATCAGCCAGCGCAAAAGCGGCGGCAGCGAAGCGGCCGGCACGCGGGCGATGCGGTTCGCCTTGAAGCCGACCATCTCCAGCGCCGCGCAGGCGCCGAGGGCGGGCGGCAACTCGGTGAACGGATTGTTCGAACAGAACAGCACCTTGAGCCGCGCGAGCCGGGGCAGGTCGTCGGGCAGGGTCGTGAGCGCATTGCCGGACAGGTCGAGGACCTCCAGCGAGTCGGCCAGATCGAAGATCTCGCGCGGAAACTCGGCGAGCCCGGCTGCGATGGCGATGCGCCGGGCGCCGGTGAGTTCGCCGGCGCGCAGGCGACGGAGCGTGTCGTCCATCGTGCTCAGGCCGTCACGCCGAAGCGGTAGATGCCGTCGTCGCCGAGCTTGCGTTGCAGCTGGCCGGCATACCAGAGCAGGTGCAGGTGGGCCACCGTCTCGCCCATCGCGAAGGTCAGCTGGTGCACGTCGAGCGCGCGCCTGAACATGATCGGCACGGCCTCGGCCGCGCTCAGCGGCCGTGCGACGCAGCCGGCCAGCAGCTCGGCCAGCCGGTCGCGGTGGTGTTCCTGCAGCTGCTCGATGCGCCGGTGCACGCCGGTGAAGGGCTTGCCGTGCGACGGCAGTGCCAGCACGTCCCTGGGCAGCACCTCGAACTTCACGA
>JAKONL010000454.1 GCA_022701965.1 Burkholderiaceae bacterium
GCTTCTTCTGGATCAGCTGGTTGGCCGCCAGCGGGCGGCCGAACTGCTTGCGGTCGAGCGTGTACTGGCGGGCGCGGTGCATGCAGTCCTCGGCCGCGCCGAGCGCGCCCCAGGAGATGCCGTAGCGCGCGCTGTTGAGGCAGGTGAACGGACCCTTGAGGCCCTGGACCTCGGGGAACGCGTTCTCCTCGGGGCAGAACACGCCGTCCATCACGATCTCGCCGGTGATGCTCGCGCGCAGGCCGACCTTGCTGTGGATCGCCGGCGCGCTCAGGCCCTTCATGCCCTTCTCCAGCACGAAGCCGCGGATCGGGCCGACGGTGCCCGACTCGCTGACTTCCTTGGCCCAGACCACGAACACGTCCGCGATCGGCGAATTGCTGATCCACATCTTGCTGCCCGAGAGCGAATAACCGCCCGCCACCTTCTTCGCGCGGGTGGCCATGCTGCCGGGGTCGGAGCCGTGGTCGGGTTCGGTCAGGCCGAAGCAGCCGATCCATTCACCCGTAGCCAGCTTCGGCAGGAACTTCTGCTTCTGCGCCTCGGTGCCGAATTCGTTGATCGGCACCATCACCAGCGAGCTCTGCACGCTGGCCATCGAGCGGTAGCCCGAATCCACGCGCTCGACTTCGCGCGCGATCAGGCCGTAGGCGACGTAGTTCAGGCCCGGGCCGCCGTACTGCTCGGGAATCGTCGGGCCGAGCAGGCCGAGTTCGCCCATCTCGCGAAAGATTGCCGGAGCGGTCGCTCCGCTGCGTAACCCCTCGACCACGCGCGGCAGCAGGCGCTCCTGGCAGTACGCGTTGGCCGCGTCGCGGATCATGCGTTCTTCGTCGGTGAGTTCTGGTCGAGCAACAGCGGATCGTCCCAGTGGAATGCAGCTTTGGTGGCCATGGCGTGTCCCGGTCGTTCGGTGAGAAAAGGAAAGAGTGGAGCCATCCTAGCCGCGCCCCCGGTGACGCGCAAACGAGTGTTTCGCACCGACACATGCGTCACGCGCATATCTGGCGACCCGATCGACGTCGGATCCGTCCTCTGGTCTCGGCGAACCCACATACACTGAATTCATATATGAGACGCAAGATTCCTCCGCTGCAGACGTTGTTGTGCTTCGACGCGGCGGCGCGCCACGAAAGCTACACCCGTGCGGCGCAGGAGCTCGCGCTCACGCAGAGCGCGGTGTCCCGACAGATCGGATCGCTGGAGGAATTCCTCGGCACGGCACTCTTCAGGCGCACGCGCCACGGCGTCGAGCTGACTGCCGGTGGCCGGGCCTACGCGCGCCAGGTCGCAGCGCGACTTGAGGCGATCGAACGTGACACGCTCGATGCGATGGCCCGCCACGACGCGAGTGGTGCACTGTCGCTGGCGGCCGTTCCGACCTTCGCCACGCGCTGGCTCATCCCGCGCCTGAGCGACTTCGCGCGGCGCTGGCCCGACATCGTGGTCCACATCGAGACGCGCACCCGCCCCTTCCTGTTCAACGACACCGAATTCGATGCCGCGCTGTACGCGGGAACGCCCGCACAGGTCGCGAACTGGCCCGGTACGCAGGCCGTGCGGCTGCTCAGCGAGGACGTGACGCCCGTCTGCAGCCCGGGCCTGCTGAAGCAGCATGTCGCCGGACCCCGCAAGGAGGCGTCGCCGGCCGAGGTCGCCACCATGCCGCTGCTGCAGCAGAGCACGCGGCCCGACGGCTGGCGCCAGTGGTTCGACGCGCAGGGCGTGCATGCGCCGCTCTCGCGCTCGGGGCCGCGTCACGAGCTCTTCTCGATGCTGGCCGTCGCGGCAGCGCACGGCCTCGGCGTGGCGCTGATTCCGACGCTGCTGATCGAGGAGGAACTCGCGCGCGGCGATCTCGTGATCGCCTGCACCAGGCCGCTCGAGGGAGAACGCAGCTATTACCTGGTGCTGCCCGAATCGGCGCGGGACGTCCAGGTGCTGCAGCGATTTCGCGACTGGCTGGTGGAGGCGGCCGGCGGCGTTCCGTGAGTCGGCGAGCCGGCATGAGCACCGGCATCGACGACCGTGCAAGGCTCACCCCGCGAGGCGATCGGGACGATATGGTGCAATCCGTTTTTTTCGATCTTCCGACGACCTCTCTCCATGCTCCAGACCTTGACGCCCTTCCTCATTCACTGGGCCACCATCGCGGTTTCCCTGTGGGTCGCCAGCCTCCTGTTCCGCGGACTGCGCTTCGACAACACTGCTTCGCTGCTGGTCTCGGCGCTGCTCCTGGGTTTCGCGAACGCGGTCGTCAAGCCGTTGCTGATCGTTCTGACGCTCCCGTTGACGCTGCTGACCTTCGGCCTCTTCCTGCTGGTGATCAACGCGCTGATGATCCTGCTGGTGTCGGCGATCGTGCGCGGCTTCAAGGTGTCGGGCTTCTGGACCGCGCTCTTCGCCAGCATCTTCGTCTCGCTGTTGAGCATCGCGATCGGATCGATGCTCGGTGGCGGCGACCCCGCCACGACGATCCGCATGCCGCAAAACGGCGTCTGGCTCTGACGGCCTAGAACAGGATTTCCTTGCGGATGCTCACGCAGCCGGCCCCTGCGGGCATCAGGTAGATGTGCTGGCTGGCGCCGGCGACGAGCGTGCCGATCTCCGATCCGAGCGGATGAATGGCGCTCAGCCCACGCAGTTCGTCGATCACAAGCTGGTCGCAGACCTTGGGCCAGTAGCGGATGTCGTCGTAGCCGCCGTCGCAACCGTTTCGCGCATTCGGCGCGAGGTAGGCACTGACGAAATGCATGCCTTGAGCGTCGCGCGTCTCGATCGAGGCGCTGATCAACGCCTGGTCGGCACTGCCGGACGGCGCCAGCACGACGCCGGCGCTCGGACTGGCGCCGACGACCTGGTCGCCGATGCGACGTGCCATGTCGGCGCAGCGCGAAGCGCCGACCTGCCGGGCGAGCATCTCGACCGGATTGATCGGCCCCGCTGCCGGCGCCGGAACTTGGCCGAAGACCTGGGCGGCGATCAGGCCGCCCAGGAAAACGCCGACCTTGGCGATCGAGCGACCGAGTCGACCGCTCGCGACGCCTACCGAAGTCTGCGGTCGCGAAGGTCGTACGGCGCCTGGGTGCATGGCCTGCACGCCACGCCTACTGTCGGGTCTCGCCGGAGACGTCGAGCACCACGCGGCGATCGGGCTGCAGGCACTCGCGCAGCGCCTTCGTCGCCACGGTGCCCTTGCAGTCCGTCGTGACCGGATCGCGCTCGCCCAGGCCCCGCACCGACACCGAGCCGGCATTCACGCCGAGCTTGCGCAACATGGCGGCCACCGTTTCCGCGCGTCGCTGCGACAGGCGTTCGTTGTAGGCCGACGAGCCCAGCCGATCGGTGTAGCCCTTCACCTCGAGACGGTCGATGCGCGTGTATTCGTTGCGCAGCTTCCAGACGATCTTGTCGATCTCGGCACGCCCGTTGGGCAGCAGTGCCGCCTCGTTCGATCCATCGAAGCGGAACAGCGTCTCGCCCGAGAGCGTGAAGCGGCGCACCGACGGTGGCGGTGCGACCGGTGGCGGGGGTGGCGCGGCGACGACGGGCTCGCTGCAGGCCGCCAGACCTTCGTCGATCTTCGAGGCACGGCCCAGCGCGCGGGCGAGTGCGTCCTCGGCGTGCGACACGGGACGCAGGTTGGCTGCGACTTCGTATCCCGCCTCGACCAGGTCGGTCTCCATGCACGGCACCAGCTTCGGCACACAGCGCAACGCCTTCGGCGTCTGGTAGCCGGCCAGGCGCTGCCACAGATCCTCGCGCACGCCGGCCACCTGCGGCAGGCCGGCGAAGGCGGTGTCCGAACCGCGACGCGTCTCGGGCGTGACGAGCTCCGCGATGGTTCCGTTCGCCTGCAATGCCTCGATCTGGCGAGCCGCGATCGCGACGCTGGTCTCCGTGAGTCCGTTCAAGGCCACCTCGCGGTAACCATGGCGCGCCAGGTCGATCCAGCATTGGGCCTTGGCCGCACCGAAGGCGCGCGCGCCTTGCGCCATGTCGCCGCCGTCGCGCTGGCGAACCGCGTCGAGCGCCGATTGCGCGGCATCGATGTCGGCGGCGGTGATCCACGCATCGCCTTCGACCCTGGCGGGGAAGACGCGCTGGGTGTCGCCGAACGAACCGGGCCGCATGTCGGCGGCGATCTGGCGCTCGACGACCGGGCCCGACCGCTGCAGGCCGGTCTCGGCGCCCTGCGCGCCCGCCGAATGGGCCAGCATCAGCGCCGCGCAGCCTGCCGCGACGCAGCCCAGTCGACCGGAAACCCGGTGCCGGGCCGCCGAGGCGGTGGCACCGGTCGCCGCAAGGCCCGTGGCCTCCTGCGGAGATGTGGTGTGTTTGCGATTCTTCATGGCTGCTGCGATCAGTCGCCGAAGGCTGCGGAGAAGCCGACCTGGATGACCGGCTTGCCACCGGTCGCGCTGGCGACGCCGGCGTAGACCTTCTGGCGTCCGCTCTGGAACAGGTAGTTTCCGCCCACGCCCACGGCCGTCTCGCCTTGGTAGTGGCCCGCGCCTGCCGACATCACGAACTGACCCGGATGCTGCTGGACCGGCTGGAACGACAGTGCCGCGGTCGAGGCGATGGCACGGTTCGCGCCGCGCTGCATCGAGTTCATGCGCTGTTCGACGCTCGCGGCCAGACCCTTGACCTGGCCCACGTTGGCGGCGTCCGTATCGCGAACGCCGGGAGCGACGTTCGAGATCACGCGCTCCGCACCTTCGCTGCCGACCGACACCGTTCCGGCGCTGTTGAACGTCGCGCCGTTGTTGAAGTACGCCGGGCGATAGGTTTCCGCGCTGCGGGTGGCGACCGAACCCGCACCCAGGGCGACGGAGTTCGCGGCACCGGCCTGTGCACCCTTGCCGACGGCCGTCGCAGAGTCCGCAGCCGTCTGCGCGCCGCTGCCGATCGCCACCGAGCCCGCGCCGTTGGACACCGCGGTCGGGCCGACGGCGATGCTGTCGGTTCCGACGGCCTTCGAGTCGGCGCCGGTCGAGTTGGCGTGGAAGTACTTGATGCCGGCGC
>JAKONL010000464.1 GCA_022701965.1 Burkholderiaceae bacterium
AACTACCGCATGGTCTACCACCTGCTGCACGCGTTCTTCACCCAGCCTGCTCCGGTCTACACGGGTGAGTGACATGACGAATCCCCGGACGATGTCGAGGCGCGCGATCGCGATGTCGCTGTGCGCACTGGGCGGTCTGCTGCCGGTCCTCGCAGGCGCACAGGCGCCGGCCGACGGCTATCCCACGCGGGCGATCACGCTGGTCGTGCCGTTCGCGGCGGGCGGCTTCACCGACGTGGTGGCACGTGTCATCGCGCAGGGCATAGGCAGGAACCTGGGCCAGGCGGTCGTCATCGAGAACCGTCCGGGTGCCGGCTCCACGCTGGGCGCCGACATGGTCGCCAAGGCGTCGCCCGACGGCTACCGGCTGCTCATGGTGTCCACCACCCACGTGATCTCCGATGCGCTCTACAAGAGCCTTCCGTACGACCCCATCAAGGGATTCACGCCCATCGCCAAGATCGCCGAGGCACCCTATGTGCTGCTGGTGAACGCGCAGGTGCCGGCCAGGAGCGTGGCCGAACTGGTCGCGCTGGCCAGGGCGCAACCCGGAAAGCTCGATTACGCCTCGTCCGGCAACGGAAGCTCGCAGCACATGATGGCTGCGTTGTTCGCCTCCATGGCGGGGGTGCAGGTCAACCATGTGCCCTACCGCGGCAGCGGTCAGGCGGCGACCGATCTGGCCGCGGGCACGGTGCAGTTCGGGTTCATGGGGACGCCGGTCGCCATCCAGCAGTCCCAGGCCGGCCGCACCCGGCCGTTGGCGGTCACCAGCGCCAAGCGCTCGTCCCAGCTGCCCCAGGTGCCGACGCTCGACGAATCGGGACTGGCCGGCTACGACGCCAGCGTCTGGCTGGGCCTGCTGGCGCCCGCCGGCACGCCGCCCGCGATCGTCAGACGCCTGCAGGACGAAGCCGCCCGGGTGATGCAGGCACCCGAGACCCACGACGTGCTGGTGGCGGCGGGCGTCGAGGCGAGCGTACTGGGTTCGGCCGACTTCGCGCGGCTGATGGAAGCCGATCGCACGAAGTGGGCGAAGGTGGTGAAGGACGTCGGCGCCAAGGTCGACTGACGACACGGTCGGACGGACCACCGGTACCTCGTCAGGTCCTGATATTTTTCCCGCGACTCGAAAACTGAAGGAGTGTCTTATGCGTTTTGCAACCCTCGACCTGGACGGCAGATCGGTCCCCGTCATCGTCTCGCCGGACGGCACCGGCTACTCGTCCGTCTCCGGCTGGCTCGGCACGGATTTCGACGGCGACATGGCCGCTCTGATCGCCCGCTGCCTGCAGCCGACCGGCCGACCCGCGCCCACGTCCTGGCAGCCGCTTGAAGGCCTGCGCCTGCGGGCGCCGCTGGTGCCGCGTCGCAACGTGTTCTGCGTCGGCAAGAACTACCACGAGCACGCCGCCGAATTCGCCCGCTCGGGCTTCGACACGTCTGCGGCCAAGGGCGAGACGGCGCCGGCCGCGCCGGTGGTCTTCACCAAGGCGCCGTCCACCGTCGTCGGCCCGGGCGACGAGGTGATGCCCTTCACCGAACTCACGCGCCAGCTCGACTACGAGGCCGAGCTGGCGGTGGTGATCGGCAAGCCCGGACGGGGCATCCGTCCCGAGGACGCCTGGGGCCACGTCTGGGGCTACACCATCGTCAACGATGTCACCGCCCGCGACTTGCAGCAGAAGCACCGGCAGTGGTTCATCGGCAAGTCGATGGACACCTTCTGCCCGATGGGTCCGTGGATCGTGACGGCCGACGAGGTCGATGCGACCAACCTGACGGTGAAGTGCTGGATCAACGGCGAACTCCGCCAGGACGCCGTCACCAGCGATCCGATCTTCGGTATCCCGACCATCATCGCGACGCTCTCGGCGGGCATGACGCTGCAGCCCGGCGACGTGATCGCCACGGGCACGCCGGCGGGCGTGGGCATCGGTTTCAGCCCGCCGCGGTTCCTGGTCCCGGGCGACCTCATGAAGATCGAGATCGGCGGCATCGGCATCCTCGAGAACCGCGTCGCCGGCCTCTAGCGCTGCGGCATGTCCTTGACCGAATAGCCCAGGCTGATCGTCGCGTCCGTCGGGATCGGCGGCATCGTGGCGTTCCAGGCTTCCCAGTCGGCGCGCATCCGGGCCAGGCGCGCGGGTTCCTTGCCGCCGAGGTTCGCACGTTCGCGCTCGTCGGCCGAGAGGTCGAACAAGTAGTCGTTGCCGTCCACGCGCAGGTACTTCCAGTCGCCGTCGCGCATCGCCTGCTGACCGCGATGGTTCATGCGCCAGTGCAACGGGCGCTCGAAGCCGTGCGAGGCATCGCGCAGGACCGGCATCAGCGAGACGCCGTCGAGCGGATATGCAGGGTCGCCCGACACGCCGGCCGCATCGAGCATCGTGGCCGACCAGTCCATCGTCATGCACGACTGGCGGCTCTGGCCGCCGGGCGCGATCACGGCGGGCCAGTGGGCGATCCACGGCACGCGGATGCCGCCTTCGGTCAGGTCCATCTTTCCGCCCACCAGCGGCCAGCTGTCGGAGAAACGTTCGCCGCCGTTGTCGCTGGTGAAGACGACCAGCGTGTTCTCGGCCATGCCGTGCGCCTCGAGCGCGGCCATGAGCCGGCCGATGCCCTCGTCCATGTGATGGATCATGCGGCGGTAGACGTGGATGTTGCCGCCGGCCAGGTCGAAGAGGTTGTCCTTCACGACCGGCGCCCGGGCCGCGTCGTCGCGTGTCTCCCATGGCCAGTGCGGTGCGGTGTAGTGCAGGCTCAGGAAGAAGGGCCTGGCATCGTCCTCAGGTTGCCGCGCCATGCGCGCGACGTAGTCGACGGCGCGCGTGGAAAGCAGGTCGGTCAGGTAGCCCTCGTCGTCGCTGTCCTGCTCGCCCGACCACAGGTCGTGCTGCCCGCGCGAATCGCGGTGCGTGAAGTAGTCGACACCGCCCGACATCGGCCCGAAGAATTCGTCATAGCCCGAGCGCAGCGGCCCGAAGTTGGGCGGGTAGCCCAGGTGCCACTTGCCGATCAGCGCCGTGCGGTAGCCGCCGGCCCTGAGCAGCGAGGGCAGCGTCGGATGGTCGGGCGGCAGGCCGAGCGTGGTGCTGCCGCGGCTGTCGCTGCGGATCGGTTCCTCCGCAGCCCCGCGCAACCGGTACTGGTAGCGTCCCGTGATCATCGCGAAGCGCGTGGGCGAGCACACGGGTGAATTGGAATAGCCCTGCGTGAACTTCAGGCCGCCGGCCGCCAGGCCGTCGAGTACCGGCGACACCGGCCCGAAGACCGCGTCCCGGCCGCCGTAGCAGCCCAGGTCGGCATGGCCGAGGTCGTCGGCGACGATGAAGACGATGTTGGGTGGTGTCGTGCGCGGTGCCATGCCGGTCCGCTCAGGGCTGGTAGCCGGACTTCTGCACCACCGGCGCCCACTGCGCGCGGTAGGCCTTCAGCATCGCGACGGTCTGCGCCTGCGTGCTGGCCACCGGCACCAGCAGCGAATCCTTGAAGCGGCGCGCGGTGTCCGGCTCCTTCATCACCTCCTGGATCAGGCGCGCGAGCCGGTCGACCTTGTCCCCGGGCATGGACGCGGGCGCGAAGAAGGTGTTCCAGCCCGTGGCCGCGAGGTCGAGTCCGGCTTCCCTGAAGGTCGGGACATCGGGCGCGAAGGGCGAGCGCCTGTCGCCCGAGAGCGCCACGATGCGCAGCTTGCCGGCGTCGTGCTGCGGCAGCACCACGTCGGCCGTGTCGACCGCCACCGGCACCTGGCCACCGAGCAGGTCGTTGAGCAGCGGCGCCGAGCCGCGGTAGCCCACCACCTGGGTCTGCACCCTGGCCTTCTCGCCCAGCATCAGCGCGAAGAAGTGCGGCAGGCTGCCGGTGGCCGGCACACCGACGTTGGCCTGCGCCGGGTTGGCACGCATCCACGCCAGCAGATGGCTCAGTTCCTTCACCGGCAGCGTGGGCGATACGGCCAGCGCGAAGTCGTAGTCGTTGACGTGCGACACCGGCACGAAGTCGCGCTCGGGGTCGTAGCTGTTGTCCTTGAAGACCAGCGGCGCGACGATCATCACCGCCGGGTTGGCGAGCATCAGCACGTTCTGGTTGGCAGGCGTGGTCTTCACCTGCTGGGCGGCCAGCCGGCCACCGGCGCCGGGCTTGTTGTCGACCACCACGGGAACGCCCAGCTTGAGGGCGAGCCTGTCGCCCACGATGCGTGCCACGCGGTCGGTGGTGCCGCCGGGCGCGTAGCCGACCACGATGCGCAGCGGACTGTCGAGCAGCGGCTGCGCCTGGGCGCTCGGAAGGACGGCCGCGATGACGCTGGCCACCACAGCATGGGCGGCGATGCGGCGGGTGAACCGCGAGCGCAGGTGCGAGAAGAAGGGCGTCATGGCGTGTCTCCGGTCGTGGGGCGATACCGCGCACCGGTCGGTTGGTCGGGTGCGGTCGTGCGCGATTGTCCGGAGGCTACAGTTGATGGATCAAATCAACCATCGTCCGGACTAACCCTGAGCCATGCCGATGCGCGGCCCTGCACCCTTCATCTCGCCACACCGCGAGCCGCTCGAGGCGCTGTTGCTCTACCGGCTGTCGCGCCTGGTCGTCGTTGCCGGCCGCATGGTCACGCGGCTCTGCGAAGGCCGCTTCGGCATCACCCGGCGCGAGTGGCGGATGCTGGTGACGCTGGCCAGCCTGGGTGAACTCAATTCCTCGAAGCTGGCCGAGCATGCACAGCTCGACCGCGCCCGCACCTCGAAGGCCGTGGGCTCGCTCGTCGCCAAGGAACTGATCTCGCGCGAGGCGCGCGCGGGTGATCGGCGTCAGGTGACGCTGGCGCTGACGGCGCGGGGCCGCGCGCTGTACGACGAGCTCTTTCCGCTGGTGAGTGCGATCAATACCGAGCTCGGGGCGGCACTCGACGTGGAGGAGGGCGCGCGCTTCGATGCCGCGCTGCTGAAGCTGCAGGCCCGGGCCGACGCCATGCTCGCAGGCGCAGTGCTGCCCAAGGTCGATCGTGCCCGTCGCGGGGTGAAGGCCCAGCTTCGGTAGATCGGCGAAAGAAATTCCCGGGCCGCCCGGATCAGGTCTGCGCCGAAGCGTCCTGCTTGTCCTCCAGCAGCTTCACCAGCGCCCACAGGGTCCGGTTGACCGGCGTCGGGATCCCCAGCGCCGCGCCGCGCCGCACCACCAGGCCATTGAGGTAGTCGATCTCCGTGCGCTTGTTGCGCGCCAGGTCCTGCGCCGTCGAGGAGTACTGCGCGGGCATGGTCGCCACCAGTTGCGCCGCGGCTGCATGCGCATCGCCGGGCAGCCGTACGCCCTCGGCGGCCGCCACGGCCATCACCTCGTCCACCACGTCGCGCATCACCTGCTTCACTCCTTCACCGGCCACCACCCGGCCGTAGGGCAACTGCGTGATCGCGGACAGGGCGTTGTAGGCGCAGTTGAGGATCAGCTTCAACCACAGCGCGCCGCGCACGTTGTCCGAGACCTGGGTCGGCATGCCGGCGGCCGTCAACGCGGCGGCGACGGCGTCGCTGGCGTGCGACGGCTCGATCACCAGCTCGCCGCGCCCGTGGTGCCGGACGTGGCCCGGGCCGGCCATCTCGGTGGCGACGTAGACGACGGCGGCGGCGAC
>JAKONL010000469.1 GCA_022701965.1 Burkholderiaceae bacterium
CGTTCGTCGCCGGCGTCGATCCCGCGGTCGGGCTGTTCGCCTCCTTCGTGATCGGCATCGTGATCGCGTTCACGGGCGGGCGTCCGGCCATGATCTCCGCGGCGGCCGGCTCGGTCGCGCTGGTCGCCGCGCCGCTGGTGCACGCGCACGGCCTGCCCTACCTGCTCGCCGCGGGCGTGCTCGCCGGGCTGATGCAGGTGCTGTTCGGTTTGCTGCGGCTGGGCGTGCTGATGCGCTTCGTGTCGAGCTCGGTGCGCACCGGCTTCGTCAATGCGCTGGCGATCCTGATCTTCGCCGCGCAGCTGCCGCACCTGATGGGCGCGAACGGCGCCACCTGGGCCATGCTCGCGCTCGGGCTGGCGATCATCTACGGCCTGCCGCGGCTGACCACCGCCGTGCCCTCGCCCCTGGTCTGCATCGTCGTGCTGACGCTCGCCGCATCCTGGCTCGGCCTGCCGCTCAAGACCGTCGCCGACCTCGGGCAGCTGCCCGACTCGATGCCGGTCTTCGGCTGGCCGGGCGTGCCGCTCACGCTCGAGACGCTGCGCCTGATCGCCCTGCCCGCGCTGGCGATCGCGATGGTCGGGCTGCTCGAATCGATGATGACCGCCAGCGTCGTCGACGAACTCACCGACACGCCCAGCGACAAGAACCGCGAATGCAGCGGCCTCGGCGTGGCGAACGTCGCGGCCAGCCTGTTCGGCGGCATCGCGGGCTGCGGAATGATCGGCCAGACCGTGAGCAACGTCCGCTACGGCGGGCGCGGCCGGCTGTCGACGCTGTTCGCCGGCGTCTTCCTGCTGGTGCTCATGGTGGCGCTCAAGCCGTGGGTGTCGCAGGTGCCGGTGGCCGCGCTGGTGGCGATCATGGTGATGGTGTCGGCGTCGACCTTCGACTGGGGATCGCTGCGCGCGGTCGTGCGCCATCCGCGCCTGTCGAGCGCGGTGATGCTGGCGACGGTGGCCGTCACCGTGGCGACCGACAACCTCGCCGCCGGCGTGGGCGTCGGCGTGCTGCTCAGCGGCGTCTTCTTCACCTTCAAGGTGGCGAAGCTGCTGGACATCGCGGTCGAGGACACGCCGGTCCTGCGCACCTACCGCGTTCGCGGCCAGGTGTTCTTCGCCTCGGCCGAGCTGTTCGTCGATGCCTTCGACACCCGCGACACCGAGGACCGCCCGGTGCGCATCGACGTCTCGCAGGCGCACTTCTGGGACGTGACCGCCGTCGCCGCGCTCGAGAAGGTCGGGCAGCGCCTGCGCAGGCACGGCAGCAGGGTCGAGATCGTCGGGCTCAACGCCGCGAGCGAGGTGCTGATCGATCGTCTCGGGCCGCAGCGCTGAATGCTTCACCGCGCTGAAAGACGGCTTCTATAAGCTGCGCGGCCATGCAAAGCCTCAATCTCGCCCTGTTCGACGCCATCGCGGCCGGCTTCACGCCCGACCCGTTCGCGCTGTCGCTCGCCGTCTTCACGACGGCCGCCGCGCCGTGGCTCGCCGCGGCGGCGATGGCGCTGGCGGCATACAGGCGCCCGACGTCGGGCCCGTACCTGCTGATCGCGCTGGCGATGGCGGTCGCGACCGCGATGCTGACCAAGGACATCGCCGCGGCGCTGGATTCGCCGCGGCCGTTCATGGCGGGCCTGAGCCCGTCGCATGTCGCGCACGGAGCGCGCGGCGGGCTGCCGAGCACGCATGCCGCCGTGATGTTCGCGGTCGCGTTCCTGCTGATGCTCAGACCGGGCCTGCGTGCGACCGGTGCCGTCGTGGCGGTGCTGGCGGCGGCCACGGCCTGGTCGCGCATCTATCTCGGCATCCACTTTCCGCTCGACATCGTGGCCGGCGCCCTGCTGGGTGCGGTCGTCGCGGGTGCGGCCGCGCTGGCTGTCGACCTTGGCCGGGCATCGCGGCGTCGACGCGGCCGATCCGCCGCGCGCCATGCCGACCGCGACGCACCCGCTCGCACGCGTACTGCTGCACTGCAACGCGAGCCGTTACGCGATCCTGATCTGCGCTGCCGTGGCGTTCGGTGTCGGCCTGGCGATGCCGAGTGCATCGGCTACCGATCTGGTACGCGATGGCGGCGCGCTCGAGACCGGCACGCTGATGCTGTATCTGGTCGCGGTCGTCGGCGTGCTGACCATGCGACCGGTGTCCTTCGGCAGGGCCGACAAGGCGGCGCTGGCCGTCGTGCTGCTCGCGCTCGCCGCGCACGAGGCCGACATGCTCGACCTGCGGACCACCGGAGCGACGCCCGCCGCTGTCGTCCCGCTGGCACTGGCGGCCGCCTGCGTCTGGCTTGCGCTGCAGTTCGGCGCGGGCTGGCGGCATGCCGAGAGGCGTCCCGAATGGCGCACGCCGGCGGTCACGGTAATGATGTTCATCGCCGTCGCGCTGTTCGCGACGCTGCTCGATCAGACGCCGGACACGCTCGCGGAACTCGGCCTGCGCAGCCGCCTGCCCGAACTGCTGTGGCTCACGATGCTGAGCCTGGAGGAGATGCTGGAGCTGCTGATGCCGGTGCTCGCGCTGCTGGCATTGCTGCAGGTCTGGCTCGGCCGGCCGCGCCTGCGAACGGCAGCGGCCTGACCAGGATCCGGATTCCTACTTCTTGTCGCCGCCCGGCGCCTTGCCTTCGACGCCCTTGACGTAGAAGTTCACGCCCGAGAGGAACTTGTCGTCCGCCACCGCACCGCCGGCGACGAGTTCCTTGCCGTCCTGGCCCACGATCGGGCCCTTCCAGATCGAGAAGCTGCCGTCCTTCAGGCCGGCCTTGACGGTGTCGACCTTGCTCTTGATCTCGGCCGGCACGTCCTCGGCGACCGAGACGATGTCGATCGCGCCTTCCTTCACGCCCCACCAGGCCTGGCCGGTCGTCCACTTGCCGTCGAGTGCGTCCTGCGTGGCCTTGATGTAGTAGGGAGCCCAGTTGATCACGGCCGACGCCAGGTGGGCCTTGGGACCGTAGGCGGTCATGTCGGAGTCCCAGCCGAAGGCGCGCTTGCCCTTTTCCTGCGCGGTCTTGAGCACGGCCGGTGAATCGGTGTTCTGGAACAGCACGTCGGCGCCGCCGTTGATGAGCGCGGTGGCGGCCTCGGTCTCCTTCGGCGGGCTGAACCATTCGTTGACCCAGACGACCTTGGTCGTGATCTTCGGGTTCACCGACTGCGCACCCAGCGTGAAGCTGTTGATGTTGCGCAGCACCTCGGGAATCGGCACCGAGCCGACGACGCCGAGCGTGTTGGTCTTGGTCATCCCGCCGGCGATGATGCCGGCCATGTAGGCGCCCTCGTAGGTGCGGCTGTCGTAGGTGCGCATGTTGTCGGCCGTCTTGTAGCCGGTGGCATGCTCGAACTTCACGTCCTTGCTGTCCGCCGCGACCTTGAGCATCGGCTCCATGTAGCCGAAGGTGGTGCCGAAGACCAGCTTGTTGCCCTGGCCGACGAAGTCGCGGAACACGCGCTCGGCGTCGGCCGACTCGGGCACGCTCTCGACGAAGCTCGTCTTGATCTTGCTGCCGAATTCCTTCTCGAGCGCCTTGCGGCCGTTGTCGTGCGCGAACGACCAGCCGCCGTCGCCCACCGGCCCGACATAGGCGAAGGCGATGTTCAGCGGCGCGGGCGCAGCAGCAGCAGCCGGAGCGGGCGCAGCCGGTGCGGCGGCCGTGGGCGCGGGCGTCTCTTCCTTCTTGCCGCAGCCCATCAGCGCGGCGGAGGCGACGGCCGTGAGGGCGGCCAGCTTGAAGAGGGAGGAGCGCTTGTCGAGATCGTTCATTGTCGAAAATCCTCGGAGGACGGGTTGCAAGAATTCGAAATTATGAGCCGGGGTGGAACGGTTTTCCGATCGAGGCCGGCATGTTGATGCGGATGAACGCCGGGTTGCGCGAGATCAGCACCAGCACCACGATCGGCGCGACGTACTGCAGCATGCTCAGGAACTGGCTCGGCACGTCGACGCCCGTGCTCTGCAAATGGAAGCCCAGCATCGACACGCCGCCGAAGAGATAGGCGCCCAGCAGCACGCGTACCGGCCGCCACGTCGCGAAGGTGGTCAGCGCGAGCGCGATCCAGCCGCGGCCGGCCACCATGCCCTCGACCCACAGCGGCGTGTACACCGTCGACAGGTACGCGCCCGCCAGTCCGCACAGCGCCCCGCCGGCCACCACCGCCATGAAGCGGATGCGCCGCACCGGATAGCCCAGCGCATGCGCCGACTCGGGCGACTCGCCGACCGAGCGCAGGATCAGCCCCGATCGCGTGCGGTAGAGGAACCACACCAGGAAGGCCGTCGTCGCCATCGCGAGATACACCATCGGGTGATGCCGGAAGAGCGCCGGCCCGACGAACGGAATGTCGCCCAGCACCGGCAGCGCGTACGACACCGATTCCGGCAGCCTGGCCTGCACGAACGAGATGCCCGCGAAGGCCGAGAAGCCGACGCCGAACAGGCTCAGCGCCAGCCCGGTCGCGTACTGGTTGGTGTTGAGCCAGATCACCAGCAGGCCGAAGATCGCGGCCAGCAGCGCGCCGGCCGCCATGCCTGCCAGGAAGCCGAGCCACGGATTGCGCGTGGTGACCACGGTCGCGAAGCCGGCGATCGCGGCGCACAGCATCGTGCCCTCGGCGCCGAGATTCACGATGCCGGCCTTCTCGTTGATCAGCAGGCCGAGCGCGGCGAGCGCGAGCACGGTGCCCGCGCTCAGCGCGGAGCCGATGAGGAGTGCGTAGCTGTCCATGTCAGACGGTCCCTTCGGTGGCGGCTGCGGCGGTCAGCGGCGTGCTGGCCTGCAGCGAGGCCGTGCCTTGCGGCGGTGAAGGAGCCACGGCCTTCGGCGCCGACTTGCGACGGATGCGATAGGCGATGAGCGTGTCGCAGGCCAGGAGCGTGAACAGCAGCAGGCCCTGGAACACGCCGGTCAGCGACTTCGGCAGGCCGAGGCGCGACTGCGCGAGCTCGCCGCCGATGTAGAACATGCTCATCAGGATGGCCGAGAAGATCATCCCGACCGGATGGAGCCGCCCCACGAAGGCCACGATGATCGCGGCGAAGCCGTAGCCCGCCGGCACGTACGGCGTGAGCTGGCCGATCGGGCCCGCGACCTCGAGCGCCCCGGCCAGGCCGGCCGCGCCGCCCGAGGTCAGCAGCGCGATCCACACCGCGCGCCGCGACGAGAAACCCGCGTAGCGCGCCGCCGCCGGTGCGAGCCCGCCGACCTGCTGCGCGAAGCCGGCCCGCGTTCGGAACAGGAACACCCACAGCGCCCCCGCACCGACCAGCGCGATCAGGAGCCCGATGCTCACGCGCGAGCCGCTGACCAGGCGCGGAATCCGCGTCACCGCGTCGAAGGTCCTGGTCTGCGGGAAATTGAAGCCCATCGGGTCCTTGAGCGGCCCCGACACCATGTAGCCCAGCAGCAGTGTCGCGACATAGACCAGCATCAGGCTCACGAGGATCTCGTTGGCGTTGAAGCGGTCGCGCAGCAGCGCCACGATGCCGGCCCAGAGCATGCCGCCCGCCACGCCCGCCAGCAGGATCGCGCCGACGATCCAGGCGCCGGTGCTCTTGTCGGCCTGCAGCGCGACGTAGCCGGCCGCGATCGCGCCGATCACGAACTGGCCCTCGGCGCCGATGTTCCAGACGTTGGAGCGGAAGCAGACCGCCAGCCCGAGCGCGATGATCAGCAGCGGCGTCGCCTTGACCATCAGCTCGCCGATCGCGTAGCCGCTCTTGACGGGCTCCCAGAAGAACACCAGCAGGCCCTTGACAGGGTCCTTGCCGAGCAGCGCGAACAACGCGGCGCCGATGGCGACGGTCACCAGCAGCGCGAGCACCGGCGAGCCGTAGGTCCAGAAGCGAGAGAGCTGCGGCCGCGGTTCGAGCTTAAGCATGGGCCGCCTCCGTCGCGGACAACGTGGATGACGTGGATGACGTCGACGCGCCGTCCCAGAGTCCGCTCATCCATTCGCCGATCTTCGGCACCGTCGCCGCCGCGCGGTCGACCGACGGCGACAGTCTCCCCTTGGCGATCACATGGAGCCGGTCGCTGATCTCGAACAGCTCGTCGAGCTCCTCGCTCACCACCAGCACCGCGCAGCCGGCGTCGCGCAGCGCCAGGATCTCGTTGCGGATCAGCGCCGCGGCGCCGACGTCCACGCCCCAGGTCGGCTGCGAGACGATGAAGACCTTCGGGTTCGCGTCGATCTCGCGCCCGACGATGAATTTCTGCAGGTTGCCGCCCGACAGCGAACGGGCCGCCGAGCCCGGCCCGCCGGCCTTGACGTTGAAGCGTCCGATGATGCCGGCCGCATGCGCGGCGAGCTGCCCGGTACGGATCCAGCCGCCCTTGCCGACCGCGTCGCCGCGCGTGAGCAGCATGTTGTGCGCGAGGCCCAGCGTCGGCACCGCGCCGCGGCCGAGCCGCTCCTCGGGCACGAAATGCAGGCCGAGCGCGCGGCGCTGGCGCGGCCGCAGGCGCGCCGCCGGCTGGCCGAGCACCTCGATCATCGATGCCTCGGCGCGCGTGTCCTCGCCCGACAGCGCGTAGAGCAGTTCCTTCTGGCCGTTGCCCGAGACCCCCGCGATGCCGACGACCTCGCCGCCGCGCACCTCCAGCGAGACGCCGTCGAGGTCGACGCCGAACTGGTCCTCGCGCGCGAGCCGCAGGTCGTTCACGCGCAGGGCCACCGCGCCGGTCCTCACCGCGCGGTGCTTGAGCGGCGGCGGCTCGGCGCCGATCATCAGGCGCGAGAGCGACTCGTTGGTCTCGTGCTGCGGGTTGCACACGCCGGTCACCTTGCCGCCGCGCAGCACGGTGCAGGCGGTGCAGAGCTCGCGGATCTCGTGGAGCTTGTGGCTGATGTAGAGGATGCTGCAGCCCTCCGACGCGAGCTTCTTGAGCACCACGAAGAGCTTGACGACGGCCTGCGGCGTCAGCACCGAGGTCGGCTCGTCGAGGATCAGCAATTGCGGGTCGGTCAGGAGCGCGCGGATGATCTCCACGCGCTGCATCTCGCCGACCGAGAGCGTGTGCACCGGCCGCGACGGGTCGATGTCGAGCCCGTACTCGCCCGCCTTGGCCTGGATGCGGCGCGCGACCTCGGCCAGCGCCAGGCTCCGGTCCAGCCCGAGCCAGACGTTCTCGGCCACGGTCAGCGTGTCGAACAGGCTGAAGTGCTGGAACACCATGCTGATGCCCAGCGCCCTCGCCTCCTGCGGATTGCGCACGTTCACCGGCCGGCCGTTGAAGGCGACCGTGCCTTCGTCGGGCTTGACCGAGCCGTAGATGATCTTCATCAGCGTCGACTTGCCGGCGCCGTTCTCGCCGAGCACGGCATGCGTCTCGCCGGGGCGCACGACCAGCGAGACGTCGCTGTTGGCGACCACGGCCGGGTAGCGCTTGGTGATGTGCGCGAGTTCGAGTCTGGAGGTGCTCATGTCTTTTGTTCTTCGGATGAAAGCGGCAGGCAGTTGTAACGAAGCAGGAAACAGGCCACGCGGCGCGCTCAGCGCAGCGAGGCCGCGACCGCCCGGGTCCGCTCGCGCAGCCAGCGCGCGGCGCTCGACGCATGGCTGCGTTCGTGCCAGAGCTGGTAGTAGACGAGGCGCGGCATCGCGACCGGGCACGGCAGGATCGTGACCGGCAGCCGCTGCGCGAAGCGCTCGCAGTACTGGCGCCCGGTGGTGAGCACCAGCCTGGTCGCGGCCACCATGTCGGGAATCAGGCCGAAATGCGCGCAGCGCGCGACGATGTTGCGCTCCAGCCCGAGCGTGTCGAGCATCTGGTCGATCACGCCCCGCGCGCCGGGATGCGTGGGCATCGGCGCGATGTGCTCGGCGGCCAGCCAGGCCGCGGCGTCCCAGCCGCGCCGCACGGCCGGATGGTCGGCGCCGACCAGCGACACCACCTCGTCGTCGAAAAGCCGCGCCATGTGCAGGTCGCCGGGCGGCTCGCCCCAGTTGCCGATCACCAGGTCGAAGTCGCCTTGCGCGAGGTGGCCCTGGTAGTTCGAATCGGCCGACAGCGGATGGATCTCGACCCGGCACGACGGCACGCCGGCCTTGAGCGCGGCCACCAGCCGCGGCAGGAACAGCGGATCGAGATAGTCGCTCGCGGCGATGCGGAAGGTGTCGGTCGCGGTGCGCGGATCGAACTCGCGCGCATTGCTGAACATCGACTCGGCCGCGCGCAGGATGCCGGCGGCCGGCTCGATCATCCGCAGCGCCACGTCCGTCGGCACCATGCCCGCGCCGGAGCGCACCAGCAGCGCATCGCCCGAGAGCGTCCGCAGGCGCTTGAGCGCTGCCGAAACGGCCGGCTGGAACATGCCGAGCCGGATGGCGGCGCGCGAGACGCTGCGCTCCGTCAGCACCGTGTGCAGCACGCGTATGAGATGCAGGTCGATCTTGTCGAGGTTCATGCTCGCCCCCAGGCTGCGAGGCAGCCGATGACGCTGGGGGATGGGGGTGTCGGAAGCACGGGACGGAAGTCTAAGGTGCCTCGAACGCGCTAGACGCCGGCGGAGGTCACGGCGGTGATCGCGTCCAGGATCGCCTCGCTCGTCGCCGGCGCGCGCAGCGGCGGATCGGTGCGATGGCCGCCGCAGGCGGAGATCGCGTCGCGCAGCGCGAAGAAGACCGAGAACGGCAGCAGGAGCGGCGGCTCGCCCACGGCCTTGCTGCGGTGGATCGAATCGACCTGCGCCGGGCTGTCGTAGAGCCGGACGTTGAAGACGGGCGGGCAATCGTTCGCGGTCGGGATCTTGTAGGTGCTCGGGGCGTGCGTGGTGAGCTTGCCGCTCTCCGGATGCCAGACCAGTTCCTCGGTCGTGAGCCAGCCCATGCCCTGGATGAACGCGCCCTCGATCTGCCCGATGTCAATGGCCGGGTTCAGCGACCGGCCGGCGTCGTGCAGGATGTCGGCGCGCAGCAGCTTCCATTCGCCGGTCAGCGTGTCGACGACGACCTCGCTCACGGCCGCGCCGTAGGCGAAATAGAAGAACGGATGGCCCTTGAGCGTCTCGCGGTTCCAGCTCAGGCCGGGCGTGGCGTAGAAACCGTCGGACCAGAGCTGGACGCTGTCGAGATAGGCCTCGCCGACCACCGTGCCGAAGGTCAGCGTGCGGCCGGCCACCTCGACCTTGTCGTTGGCGAAGCGCACCTCGGCCGCCGTGCCGCCGTGCCGGGCCGCGGCGCAGGTAGCGAGCCGCTCGCGGATCTGCCGCGCGGCGTCCTGCGCGGCCTTGCCGTTGAGGTCGGCGCCGGTGGAGGCGGCGGTGGCCGAGGTGTTCGCGACCTTGGAGGTGTCGGTGGCGGTCACGCGCACGCTGTCGAAGCTCACGCCCAGCTCGTGCGCCACCACCTGCGCGACCTTGGTGTTGAGCCCCTGGCCCATCTCCGTGCCGCCGTGGTTCACCAGGATCGAGCCGTCGTTGTAGACGTGCACCAGCGCACCGGCCTGGTTGAAGTGCTTGACGTTGAACGAGATGCCGAACTTCAGCGGCGCGAGCGCGATGCCGCGCTTGAGCACCGGGCTCGCGGCGTTGAAGGCGGCGATGGCGCCGCGCCGCGCGCGGTAGTCGCTCGTCGCCTCCAGTTCGGCGACCAGTTCGTGGACGATGTTGTCGCTCACGGTCTGCGCGTACGGCGTCACGTTGCGCTCGGTCTTGCCGTAGAAGTTGATGCGGCGCACGTCCAGCGGATCGCGACCGAGCCGGCGCGCCACGCTGTCGAGGATGTTCTCGATCGCGATCGCGCCCTGCGGGCCGCCGAAGCCGCGGAACGCGGTATTGCTCTGCGTGTTCGTCTTGCCCGAGTAGCCGTGCAGCGCGACCTCCGGCAGCCAGTAGGCGTTGTCGAAGTGGCACAGCGCGCGCGTCATCACCGGCCCCGACAGGTCGGCCGAATGGCCGGCGCGCGAGACCATCGTGATCTCGGCGCCGAGGATGCGGCCTTCGTCGTCGTGGCCCACCGCGTACTCGTACCAGAAGCAGTGGCGCCGGCCGGTGATCATGAAGTCGTCGTCGCGGTCGAGCCGCAGCTTGACCGGACGCCGCAGCCGGGCCGCCGCCACCGCCGCCACGCAGGCGAACAGGCCCGACTGCGACTCCTTGCCGCCGAAGCCGCCGCCCATGCGCCGGCATTCGACGTGCACGTCGTTGGCCTGCAGGTGCAGCGCATGCGCGACCAGGTGCTGCATCTCGCTCGGATGCTGGGTCGAGCAGTAGACGTGCATGCCGCCGCCCTCCTTCGGGATCGCGTAGCTGATCTGCCCTTCGAGATAGAACTGCTCCTGCCCGCCGACATCGAGCGTGCCCACCAAGCGATGCGGCGCCGCGGCGATGGCGGCGCGCACCGCGGCCTGCTCGGCCTCGCGGTCGTAGGTGGCGCCCGCCGCGCTGGCGCTGCGCACCAGGTGCATCGGCGGCACCACGTACCGGCCGCGCGCGTGCGCGTCCTGCGGCGTCAGCACCGGCGGCGCGGCGTCGACCGCGACGACCGCCTTCGCGCGTGCCGCGGCCCGGCGCGCGGCGTCGCGGGTCCCGGCGATCACGGCGAACAGCGGCTGGCCCAGATAGCGGATCTCGCCCGCGCACAGGATCGGGTCGTCGTGGACGATCGAGCCGCAATCGTTGCTGCCCGGAATGTCCTCGGCCGACAGCACCGCGACCACGCCCGGCATCGCGCGGATCCTGTCCAGATCCATCGCCGTCAGCCGCCCGGCCGCCACCGGCGACAGGCCGAGCGCGCAGTGCAGCGTGCCCTGCAGTTCGGGCAGGTCGTCGATGTAGTTCGCCTCGCCTGCGACGTGCAGAGCGGCGGACTCGTGCGGGCGGCTGATGCCCACGCGTGCACCCTTGTCCTGCGCCCGTGCTTCGGCATCGGCGTCGATGCGGGCGGCGGTGTTGGCCCGGTAGTCGGGGAAGGCACCGGCGGCCTCGAACAGGCGGGCGTCGGCTTCGGTCAGGGGCTTGTTCATCTCATGCACCTCGCTGCGGTTCGGGCAATGCCGCGTGCGGCATGGCGGTCCAGACGCTGGTGGCCTCGGGCGGCAGCGGATCGTCGGCACGCGTCTCCAGCCACAGGCGCTGGATCAGGTTCTGCGCGACCTGCAGGCGGTAGGCGGCCGAGGCCCGCATGTCCGAGAGCGGCTTGAAATCCTCGGCCAGCGCGCGCCGGGCCGCATCGACGCTCGCCTGCGTCCACGGCCGGCCGGCCAGCGCCGCCTCGGCCCGCGCCGCGCGCTGCACCGTCGCCGCCATGCCGCCGAAGGCGAGACGGACCTCGCCGACGGTCCCGCCGTCGAGCGCGATGGAGAAGCCGCCGCACAGCGCCGAGATGTCGGAGTCGAAGCGCTTGCTGATCTTGTAGGCGCGCACCGTGCGTCCGAAAGCTGCGAGCGGCACCGCGAGCGCCTGCACGAACTCGCCCGCCTCCATCCGGCTGGTCATGTAGCCGGTATAGAACTCGGCCAGCGGCATGCGGCGCACGCGCGTGCCCTTGCGCAGTTCGATCTGCGCGTCGAGCGCCATCAGCACCGGCGGGCCGTCGCCGATCGGCGAGCCGTTGGCAACGTTGCCCCCGAGCGTGCCCGCGTTGCGGATCGGCGGCGACGCGAAACGCAGCCAGACGTCGGTGAGCGACGGCGCGCGCCGCACCAGCGCGCGCCAGGCCGCCTCCAGCGAGGCGCCGGCGCCGATGTAGAGCTCCGCGGCGTCGCCGGTGCCGCGCTCCTCGACGACCTTCAGCTCTTCCACGCCGCCGACGAACAGGATGTCGCCGACGTCGCGGAACTGCTTGTTGATCCAGATGCCGACATCGGTCGCGCCGGCCACGATGCGGGCATCGGGCATCGCTTCGCGCAGCGCGGCGAACCGGTCGAGCTTCGAGGGTGCATGGAAGGTGTCGGCGCGGCCGTCGCGCGTCGCGGCGTAGCGGGTGCCGCCATCGACGCGCTCGCCTTTCAGCCGCGTCAGGGCGGCGACGACCGGTCGCGCGTCGAGCTCGACCGCCGGCAGGTCGAACATGCGCTGGCCGGCGTCGAGGATCGGCCGGTAGCCGGTGCAGCGGCACAGGTTGCCCGAGAGATCGTCGGCCAGCTGCTGGCGCGTCGGCCGCGTGCCGCAGCGCTGGTGCTGCTGGTAGGTCGACCAGAGCGACATCACGAAGCCGGGCGTGCAGAAGCCGCATTGCGAGCCGTGGCAGTCGACCAGCGCCTGTTGCACCGGATGAAGTTCCCGCGCGGGCCGGCTCTTCAGGTCCTCCACGGTGAACAGCGCCTTGCCGTGCAGCGTCGGCAGGAAGCGGATGCAGGCGTTGACGGTCTGCAGCGACAGGCCGTCGACGGCGTCCGGCGCACCGTCGGCGGCGAGCTCGCCGACGACCACGGTGCAGGCGCCGCAATCGCCCTCGTTGCAGCCTTCCTTGGTGCCGGTGCAGTGCGCGTCCTCGCGCAGCCAGTCGAGCACCGAGCGCGTCGGATGCGCGCCGTCGACCTCGACGATGCGGCCCTGGTGGAAGAAGCGGATCGGCGACGTCGGCAGTGGCGTTGGCGTGGGAAGGCTCATGTTCGCTGGGGCTCTCGGGTGCGGGGCTGGGCGGCGTGCGCCGACGCAGGAACTTAAGCGCTCGAAGCGCCTTGGTTCATAACGCCGTGCCCATAGTGCCTATACGGCACGCCGAGAGCAAGTGTCGGGCCAGGCGCTCGAGGGCGGCTTCCTAGAATGGGCCGCTCCTGCATGCTCCCGCGCGCCACGCCCTTGCCCATTCCGACCGTCCCCGACTTCCCGACGTTCGACCGCTCCGACTTCAGCGGCGAGGAAGGCGCGTTCTATTTCGATCTGGTGCGCCTCGAGAGCCGTCCCGACATCCCGCGCGGCTTTCCGCACCGCCACAACTACTACCACCTGCTGTGGATGAGCGAGGCCGCCGGCACCCACATGCTGGATTTCGAGAGTTTCGATGTCCGGGCCAACGCGGTGTTCTTCGTCACGCCCGGACAGCTGCACGCATGGGCATCGAGCGTGAAGCCGAAGGGCTACCTCATCAATTTCAGCACCGAGTTCTTCGTGCAGATGTTTCCGCGCGCCGAGGAGATCGCTCAGTTTCCGTTCTTCCATATCGCGACCGATGCGCCGGTGCTCTACCTGGACCAGGCGCAACACGACGAGCTGCTGCCGCTGCTGCAGGAAATGGAGAAGGAGGTGCGGGGACGTGGCGAAGCGAGGCTCGACATCGTGCGGTCCTACCTGCTGGTACTGCTGACGCGGCTGCGCCGGCTGTGCCCGGATCGCCCTGCGGACGGTGTACCCGCGCAAAGTTATTCGCTCACCAAACGCTTCAAGCTGCTGATCGAACGGCACTATCTCGACTCCGGCCCGCTGAGCGACTACGCCGCGCGACTGCACGCGACCGAGCGGCAACTCAACGAAGCCGTCAAACGCACGCTGGGCAAGACCGCAGGGCAGCTCGTGCAGGAACGCCGGGTGCTGGAGGCCAAGCGGCTGTTGAGCAACACCGATCTCGGCGTCGCGGAGATCGCGTTCCAGCTGAAGTTCGAGGACCACGCCTACTTCTCGCGCTTCTTCAAGAAGCACACCGCGCAGACGCCGGGCGAATTCAAGAAACGGTTTCTCGCGACCGGCAATCATCGGTATCCCTGAGTCCGGGACGCGGAAAAGTGCAAGTGGAGCGCCCTTAAGTCCTACCACCCGGAAGGCATCGGTTCATAGAGTCCGTCAGGAGACAAAAAAATGAACCTTCGACAGCGCGTACGAACCGTGGCGGCCCTTGCTGCCGTGGTCGCCTCGAATTTCTGCCTGCCGGCGCAGGCGCAGGCCCAGCCCGGGGATTTCCCGAGCCGCCCGATCAGGATCGTGGTGCCCTTCGCCGCCGGCGGCGCCACCGACGTGATCGCCCGCGTGGTCGGGCAGAAGGTCTCGGAACAGCTGGGCCAGCCGGTGGTGATCGACAACAAGGCCGGCGCCAACGGCAACATCGGCGCGCTGCTCGTGGCCCGCGCGGCGCCGGACGGCTACACCGTGCTGATGGCGACGTCGAGCCACGCCATCAACGCGACGCTCTACCGCAAGCTCGACTACAGCCTGACCGGCGACTTCGCGGCACTGTCGAATCTGGCTTCGGTGCCGCTGGTGCTGGTGGTGAACGAATCGGTTCCGGCGCGCACCGCGTCGGAATTCGCGGCCTATGCCAGGGCCCAGGGCGACAAGGTGAACTTCGCCTCCGGCGGTACCGGTACCGCGGCGCACCTGGCCGGCGAGCAGTTCAACACGCTGACCGGCACGCGCATGCTGCACGTGCCGTACAAGGGCGGATCGCTGGCGCAGACCGACCTGATCGGCGGCCAGGTGCAGGCGATGTTCGCCAACCTGCCCGAAGTGCTGACCCAGATCCAGGCCGGCAAGCTCAGGCCGCTGGCGGTGACGGGCGACGCGCGCCGCGCCAACCTGCCCGACGTGCCGACCTTCGCCGAAGCCGGCTTCCCGAAGATGGACGCGCGCTCGTGGTTCGGCCTGTTCGTGCCGGTTGCCACGCCGGCGCCGATCGTCGACCGACTCTCCACCGCCGTCGCCCGCGCCGTCGCCGACCCGGGCGTGCAGACGCGGCTCAAGGAGATGGGCGCCGATCCCATCGGCGACGTCCACGCCGCCTTCCAGCCTTTCGTCGCCCAGGAGGTGAAGCGCTGGGGCGTGCTGGTCCAGAAGTCCGGCGCCAGCGTCGACTGACCCCTGACCCTTCGCCTCTCTCCTCGTTCTATCGAAAGCCCCGATGCTCTACGACGTCCGCACCTATACCTGCCGCCCCGGCACCATCAAACGCCATCTCGCGCTCTATGCCGAACACGGCTACGACGCGCAGCGCCGCCACCTCGGCGAACCGCTCGCCTACCTCCAGACCGAGACCGGCGACGTCAACAGCTACACCCACATCTGGGTCTTCGCCGACGCGGCCGACCGGGCGGCCAGGCGGGCCGGCATGCAGCGCGACCCGGCCTGGACGAGCTATCTCGAGAAGAGCGCCGAGGCCGCCTACCTCGTCTCGCAGCAGACGCGGCTGATGGTGCCGACGCCGTTCTTCAAGCCCTGAGCGTGCCGCGCACGAGCCGCTCGAACACGTCGACGGCGCCCATCTGGCCGCCCTTGAGCATGATCTCGACGCCGTCGAGCGAAGGCCGGTCGCTGTGCAGCCGGCAGAGCGCGGCGCCCGGCGACAGGGCCGCCAGGTAGGACAGTCCCCAGGCATCGAGCGCCTGCACCGCATGGCTCGACGTGTCGCCGCCCGCCACGCCCAGGCGCGTCAGCGGCGTCGTATCGAGCACCCGCGCCAGCACGTCGCCGCCCGCACGGGCGAGCTCGCGGGCCGGCACGGGGGCGTCGGCCGCATCCGAGCCGGCCGCGCCCACCGTGCATCCCAGCACATGGGCGCCGGCCGACAGCCGCCCTGCCAGCAGGTCCGCCACCTCTTCCCCATAGCCAGCCTCGGTCGCCAGCCGTCGCGCGTCGAAGCGCAGGACCTCGAACGACGGCGACGCCGCCACCTGC
This sequence comes from Burkholderiaceae bacterium, assembly GCA_022701965.1. The sequence goes on from JAKONL010000469.1 coordinate 15,554, forward strand.
CGCGCCGTCACCGGCGACAGGCTGCCGGCCCAGACCAGGACCGGGCCCTCGGCAGCCGCGACCGCCACCGCATCGACCGCGCAGGACGGCGGCGGCGCGAAGGCCTGGACGACGCTGCTCGGCCCGACGACCAGCTGCATCGCGCGGCCCGGGTCCGCCGCCGTGGCCATGCGCGCGCGCACGGCCTGCCCGATGGCCGCCAGGTGCGCGTTGTCGCCGACGTCGAACAGCACCGCGTCGACCGGCGCGGCAGACGACCCGAGCGCCGAGGCGAGCGCTTCCGACACCGCCTCCCCGCCCTTCGCATAGACCGTCCAGGCGACGGACCGGACGCTGTCCATGCCCTGCAGCGCGAAGTGCCGCCGCAGGTCGGCCTCGTGCATCGGCGTCACGGGATGCCGGCTCATCGTCGGATGGCGGTCGATGCGATGCACCTCCGCGCCGCTGCCGGCCGCGGCGAACAGGTTGCCGAACAGGCAGTAGCGCTCCAGGTCGGGCTGGCCGCCGACGATGGCGGTCCAGGATTCGGTGACGGCCGGGCGCAGCGCGTCGATCGCGACGCCGATGCTGCCGACCTCGGGCGCGCTGTCGAAGGTCGAGCAGGTCTTGTAGTGCAGCACGCGCGCGCCGGAGCGCGCGAACAGCGCGGCGACGGGCGCGAGCTCGCGGCGCATCTCCGCCGGCGCCATCGAGCGCGAGGCACCGGCGATGCCGATGCAGTCGAGCGGGCCGGCCGCGGCCAGCCGTTCGGCCGTGGGCACCTGCAGGAACAGCAGCGTGCGCAGGCCGGCGCGGGTGGCGGTGGCGAGCGTGTCGGTGGCGCCGGTGAAGTCGTCGCCGTAGAACAGGATCTCCGGCACGTTCAGCCCTTGCCGAAGAAGGCCAGCGCTGCCGCGAGCTCCGGTGCGTCCGTCGCGGCCTGCGCCAGCGCGATGCCGTCCCGGGCCGCTGTCCAGGCCTGGCGGATGCTCGCCACGCCCGCGGCCGGGCCCATCGGATGGGCGAGGATGCCGCCGCCCGACATGAACAGCAGGTCGTCGCTGCCGATCGCGTCCCAGGTCGCGCGCACCGTGCCGGCCCACTGGCCCGACGAGAAGGCCGGCATCACGCGGTCGTCCGCGCCGCCGAAGTCGCCCGGCGCTGCGTCGAAGGCCAGCGGCGTGTAGCAGTCCTGCGCGGATTCGATCACTTCCTCGTCCGGCTGCGAGAACTTGCCCTGCAGTCCGTGCACGTGCATGTGGTCGACGCCGGCCAATCGCCACAGCGCCTGGTAGGCCTGGAACGAGATGCCCAGCAGCGGATGCCGCGACAGCGCGCCGAAGCCGTTGCGGTGGCCGTGCAGCGCCAGCGGCGTGTGACGCCGCAGCGTCTGGACGCCCGAGTGGCCGCACCAGTTCAGGCTGGCCATCACGCAGGAGCCGCCCTCCTTCTCGACCAGGTCGGCGTGACGGCGCATGGCGTCGGTCTCGTCGGTGATGTTGAAGGCGACCATCACGTGCTTGCCGGTCCTGTCGCGGTGCGCGCGCACGGCGGCCATCACCGCCGGCACGCGCTCGGCCAGCGGCGCGTGGTCGGGGTCGGCGCAGACCTCGTCGTCCTTGATGAAGTCGACGCCGGCCGCGCAGAGCCGCCCGACCAGCTCGGCCGTCTCCTGCGCGGAGAAGCCGACGTTGGGCTTGATGATGGTGCCGACCAGCGCACCGCTCGCCACGCCCGTGAGGCGGCGCGTGCCGGCGATGCCGACCTTCGGCAGCTCGAAACGCGACCGGTACGCCGCGGGGATCCGCAGCGATTCGAGCCGCAGGCCGGTGGCCTCGCCCAGGTCGTAGAGATTGCCGGCGACAGTCGCGGCCAGCGTCGGCAGGTTGGCGCCGATGTTGGCGACCGGGAACGAGATCTCCACGCGCGCGCGCCGCCACGGACCGGGCGTGCCGTTGCGCTCCAGCAGCGCGTTGGGCAGGCTCGGC